>JAQCMX010000200.1 GCA_028274885.1 Haloarculaceae archaeon | reverse complement strand
TAGCGGTACCGTCACTCGCCTGGCCGTTCGACTGACACCGCGCGTTGCGCTCGACTCACACGTCACCCACCGAAGCGGATCTGTACACGACTTCGGGCGTCCGGGATCATGGTATCCATGCGCCTGATCGGGGATCGCAGGATACTGCTCGGGTCGGTTTGTGTCGAGACTGTCGCCGCAGTGCTCGTCTTCCTGTCTGGGCACCTCTCGCTGGTAGCCGTCGCCGTCTTGTACTGGATTGATCTTCTCGCTGTGACCCTCCGGACGATGGTACAACAGCTGCTTTCGCGGCCCGAAACGGATCGTCAGTCGACTGTTTTTCAACGCCCGTTCCGACTTTTAGCCCACAAGCGTGGATCGGTCACCGTTACTGATCGCCTCCCTGGAATCTATCCCCGAAACCTTTGGAGGATCTGGGGAGCGGTGGCCGTACTCGCCCTTTCGGTGAGCACAACGGTGTATGTCGCGGCCGTCGATATACCCGGAGAGCTGTGGCGCTCGCCGGCTACGTCGATTTTAATAGGTGTGGGTCTCATCGCAGCGGCGACGAAATCGTGGCTAGGGCTGCGGGCGTACGTGGCCTCGGGGGGTTACGAGGTCACCCCCGCCACCGCAGTCGTCCCTCGGAAGCGAATACTGATATTCGCCGTCTACGGCGGGGTGCTGTGGCTTGCCTCAAGATGGACGCTTGCGACCCTCTCGGGGGAGGGCTTGGAGATAGCACGCGCCGGGATGATGGTATCTGCGTCCGTGTTAATCGTGTCTCGGCTCGCGTACGGTTGGCACGCGGCGCGCACTCGACCCGACGGCTGGCAGTCAGATTCGGTGTCCGACCGTACCGATGGAAGGCTGTCACAGGAGCGGCTGGTTCCTGAGCCAAAAGAGAACACACCCCTTCCGTCTCAGGCGTCGATCCCGGACGGAGAACCGCGCGAGACGATGACACCGGGTCGAACGTCTATTATCGCCGCAGGGGTGGTAAATGCGATGACAACCGGCGGTGTCGTCGACCACCGCTTCGGCCACTGGAGACAGTTCACGATCCGGGTGGGTATAGCAGGGGCGATTATTTTCGCTGTCTTTGCCCTATTGAACGGTGCTATCGTCGTGTCTACGGGCGTGGCTGTTATTTCTATCGGTTTGATCGGTGGCCTTTCGGCGGTGAGCGCGGTGCATATGCTATTGGCACTCGGTGGCGTCAAATACGAATTTTACGAGTCCACGATGGTGGCGTACGACCGATATCTCGGACGACCACAGTGGTCGGCGTCATACGACAATGTCCGAAACATCTCCGTTGAGGGTGGGCTGTTCGGAAGCCCGCTTTGGCTGAACACTGGAACAGTGTTTTTCGACCGGATATCCAACCTCAACAACGACGAGTCCGCACAAGAACAGAGGTCATCGATCGCATTCGTTCCAAACCCTGAGCATGCCGGTGAACTGCTCAGTCCCCGTCAGTGATAAGCCGCAACGCGTTCACTGTGATCATCACTACTCGACAAGTGTAACGGGCCGCCAATCTCGTACTGTTGTCGCCGCGTAGCAGTCTTGTTG
>JAQCMX010000184.1 GCA_028274885.1 Haloarculaceae archaeon | reverse complement strand
CGGGGTTGGCCACCCAAACGGCGGGGTTGGCCACCCAAAATCGCGCGTGGACAGGACAGTTTAACCAACTCAGTCGGCACCACTGGTGGGATAGGTTCAGCCTTATTTCGTCTCAAATCCGCCAACATCGGATTTCAGACGCGTTGCAGCCATTTGCGCGTGCGAAACAGGAGAGCACAGTCCCCGACATCACAGAGTGAGGCCGGTTGAGATATTCAACAAATCCGCAGCGCAAATGTCCAAACACTGGACGAAATACAACCTTATATGCGTAATATAATGATGAATATTGAGTACATGTAGTTATTTTCTCGTCGTTACTTGTGTGTGTAAAGCCAATGTTTATATAGTGGAAATACACAACAGTATTCCGTGGACAAGTTGACAACCGAAAGCAGAAACGAGACACTAGTAACCATGCACAAAGAAAAATGCAAAATAAGACAACGGTGAAAAACAAATGGACGCAATAGTACTTCAAGAGACAGCGGCAATCGAAGAGGCAGTCAGCAACACCTGGTTCCTAACTGTAACCTTCCTGATCTTTTTCATGCACGCGGGCTTTGCGATGCTCGAATCGGGTCAGGTCCGGTCGAAAAACGTCGCCAACCAGCTGACGAAGAACCTCCTGACGTGGGGTGTTGGTGTCACGGTGTTTTTCCTGATCGGAATCGGGTTCGCAAACTTCATGGCCGACGGGTTGAAGATCTCCGCGTTCGAAAGCGGGGCACCCTTCCTCGACAAGGCTTCCGGTGACGCCTCCCAGTACATCGGCTGGCTGTACGGTGCAGTGTTCGCGATGACCGCGGCGACGATCGTTTCGGGCGCAGTCGCCGGCCGCGCGAAACTGCGAGCGTACGTCGCGTACACCTTCCTGCTTGCGGCCGTGATCTACCCGATGACCATCGCTATGACCTGGACCGGTATTGGAGTTACCGGGTCCGGGTTCGTGGAGGATCTCACCGGCACGGCCTATATCGACTTCGCGGGTGGAATGATCGTGCACGGACTGGGCGGCATTGCGGGTCTCACCGCAGCGTACGTTCTCGGTCCGCGGGTGAAACGCTACAGCGAGGACGGCAGCGTCAACGTGATCCCGGGGCACTCGATGAGTTTCGCTGTGCTCGGAACGCTGATCCTCGCCTTTGGCTGGTACGGCTTCAACGTCGGGACCGCAAGTGCCTTCGCCGGCGGTGACCGCCTCGGCCGCGTTGCGATGGCGACGACCCTGGCGATGGGTACGGGTGCGATCGGTGCCGGAGCCGTCTCGCTGATCAGAAACCAGAAGGTAGACACGCTGTACGTCGCAAACGGTATGCTTGCCGGTCTGGTCGGTATCACCGCGATCCCACACATCGCGACGTGGTGGGGCGCACTGCTCGTCGGTCTCATCTCCGGCGCTCAGCTCCCGATTGTTTTCGAGTACGTCGAAAAGAACCTCAAGATCGACGACGTCTGTGCGGTGTTCCCCGTCCACGGGACGGCAGGTATTATCGGTGCACTCGCCGCACCCTTCGTTCACTTCAACCTCGGCCCGTCGATCGTTGATGCATTCATTGCACAGCTTGTCGGCGTTGTCCTCATCGCGGGATGGACGATCACCGCCACGTTCGTTATCTGGTACGCGTTCAAGGCAACTGGCCAGGCGCGGGTCTCCAGAGAACACGAGCGCGAAGGGCTCGACATCTCCGAACACGGCGTCGAGACCTACCCCGAGTTCGGCGAGCCAAACGTCGCAACTGACGGCGGTCTCGAGACTCACGACCTTCGAACAGACGGCGGCAGCGGAATCGAGATGGTCACTGCGATCATCCGCCCGGACAAACTGGGCGACGTCAAGCGCGCGCTCGCCGAAGCCGAAGCGCCGTCACTGACAGTGACGAACGTCTCTGGCCGTGGCTCGCAGCCAGCCAAGACGGGTCAGTGGCGCGGCGAGGAGTACACAGTCGACCTGCACCAGAAGGTCAAAATCGAATGCGTGGTCGCTGACGTCCCGACGGAGGATGTCATCAGCGCAATCGAGGATGCCGCGAACACGGGCGAACCAGGGGACGGTAAGATATTCGTCATGCCGATCGAGGATGCGTTGCAGATCCGGACCGGCAACCGTGGCACCGAAGCGGTCTAAACACCGGCCCGCTGAGTGGTATTGTTAACTAAACTCACCTTTTCCGTTCTCGATCCGGACAACGGCGGTACTGACCCGTTCAAACCGCCCGGACATGGGTCCTGTTTCTGTCCCCCAGACAGGGGCTCTCTCCGATGATACGTTCGTGACCGTTGTGCTGTACGGACTGTCATGACGACCCGGCCGCCGACTGTGGATGGGACGTTAGCTTCTTTCCGTCCGAAGTCGAAGTCGGAGTATGAACCACGATAACTCGCGGTCGCTGTACGACAGGGCACTCTCGGTCTCACCCGGCGGCGTCAACTCGTCGGTTCGAGCGATCCGCCCGTTCCCGTTTTTTATCGAACGCGGCGACGGGGGGTCGATCATCGACGCCGACGGCAACCGTTATCTCGATTTCGTGATGGGATACGGGCCGCTTCTGTTGGGCCACGACATGCCCGAGAGTGTACGAGCCGCGGTACAAACACGTGCGAGCGACGGACCGATGTACGGCGCGCCGACGGAAGTCGGGGTGGAACTCGCGGAGTTCATCACCCGCCACGTTTCCGGTGTCGAGATGCTCCGGTTCGTCAACAGCGGCACCGAGGCGACCGTCTCGGCGGTCCGACTTGCGCGTGGCCACACCGGGCGGGACAAGATTGTCGTCATGCAAGGGGGGTACCACGGTGCACAGGAGTCGACGCTCGTCGAGGGCAGCGGATCGGACACCCGCCCATCGAGTCCGGGCATCCCCGAGAACTTCGCCGAGCACACCATCGCCGTCCCGTTCAACGACGAACAGGCGCTCCGGCAGGTCTTCGAGGCCCAGGGCGAGGAGATTGCGGCGGTGATGACAGAGCCACTCCTCGCAAATTACGGGATCGTGCTGCCCGAGGACGGCTACCTCGAGACGATCAGGGAGATCACAGACGCGTACGGGTCGCTTCTGATCTTCGACGAGGTGATCACCGGCTTCCGGGTCGGCGGACTCCAGTGTGCACAGGGGAAGTTCGGTGTCACACCCGACATAACGACCTTCGCGAAGGTGATCGGTGGCGGCTTTCCGGTCGGGGCCATCGGTGGTCGCGCCGAGATAATTGAGAACTTCACCCCTGCCGGGGAGGTGTTCCAGTCGGGGACGTTCTCCGGACACCCCGTGACCATGGCCGCCGGACTGGAGACGCTCAGATACGCCGCGGAGAACGATGTCTACGACCACGTCAACGCGTTGGGCGATCAGTTACGATCGGGGTTGACCGACATCGTTGCCGATCACGCCCCGCAGTATACGGTTGTCGGCACCGACAGTATATTTAAGATACTCTTCACCCGGACAGGCCCAGACGGGGGTGACAGCCAGTGTAAGGCCGGCTGTCGCCAGAACCCCGACTGTTCGCGTTACGACCACTGCCCCAAAGACGGGGCGGACATCGCACAGGCCGAAACTGAGCGGTGGGAACGGCTGTTCTGGCCGGCGATGAAAGACCAGGGCGTGTTCCTGACCCCAAACCAGTTCGAATCACAGTTTATTTCTAACGCACACACAGAGGAAGACATCGAACAGTTGCTGGAGGCGTACAAACAGGCCCTGTCCTGACCGGGGAGAGTGACAGCGCCGAGGACGAGTGGCGCCTCTTCGAACGGACTCGCCCCAAAACGGCAGCCTTCCTCGCGGCTCCCGACGGTGTCTTTCGGATCGGCGAGACGGTCACGATGTTCGAACTCGCGGACGTACGCGACGTCGCCACGGGGACTGTGGGGCAAACTCCACCCGACTCGGCGGACGCCGAACCGTTTGCCGCGACCGCGGAGGTTCATCTGGTGTGTGAACGCACGGGTCCCCGATCGAGGAGTTGCCAATCGAAAACGGGTTTAGCCCGGAAAGCGACTCCTCGCACATGATCGTCTCCGGGTCCACAACGCAGGCACTCGCCGTCCGGCTTGCCGCCGAGACGGGGCAGCAACTCGCGGAGGTCTCGTTCGAACAGTTCCCAGACGGTGAGCGACACGTTCAGGTCGGCGCGGTCACTGGCGAGGTGGTGGTCGTCGGCTCCACCGCTTCGGATGGAGCTCACATCGAACTCCTCCAGCTCCAGGATGCGGTCCGAGAGGCCGGCGCAAGTGAGGTGACGACGGTCATCCCGTACATGGGATACACACGACAGAACCGGGCTTTCCAGGGGGGAGAGGCCGTCTCGGCGCGTGCGGTTGCACGGGCTATTTCGACCGGAAGCGACCGGGTCCTGACTGTCAACCCGCACGAGGACGCCGTATGTGACTTTTTTGACGTACCGGCCGAATCCATCGACGCGGCGGGTCGGCTCGCGGAACCGCTCGAAGAACTTGTCGATCCGCTCTTTCTCGCCCCAGACAGCGGTGCTCTGGCGCTTGCTGAGACAGTCAGTGACGCCTACGGCGGTGGGACGGTCGACTACTTCGAGAAGATGCGCCACTCCGGCACCGAAGTCGAGATCGAACCGAGTGATGCCGGCGTCGGTGGCCGGGACGTGGTGCTGGTCGACGACATCATCGCCACCGGCGCCACGATGAGCGAGAGCGTCGTGGTACTGAACGACCGCGAGGCCACCCGTGTGTTTGTCACCTGTGTCCACCCGCTGTTAGCACATACCGCACACCTGAAACTCGCCCGGGCCGGCGTTGAAACCGTTTACGGAACCGATACCCTCGATCGGGCGGTCAGTGAAGTCAGCGTGGCGCCGGCGATCGCCAACACACTGTGAGCAGGCAGCGTTCGTCACTGTCGGTGTCGTACCCGACGCGGATGCTTGCGGTACTTGCGCTTGGCTGGGCGACACTTCAGGGGGGACGCTTCCTCCTGCCGCCGCTTTTACCCCGCATCACGGAGACGCTCGGGTTCTCCCCGGGTGCCATCGGTATCGCACTGACCGCGTTTGGTCTGATCTACGCGCTCGTTCAGTACCCCAGCGGGACCTACTCGGACGAACTGTCCCGGGGGACACTCGTTCTCCCGGGATTTGCCGTTTTGCTCGTTGCCTTCGCTGTCATCGGAGGCTCTGTGACAGCCGGGCTGTTCGTGTGCGGTCTCGTCGTCCTCGGTGTCGGGAAAGGGCTGTACGCCAGTCCGTCCCGGGCCCTCGTTAACGATCTGTTCGATGCGCGTCGCGGGCGAGCGCTTGGAGTCTATTCGGCGGGGACCGATCTTGGTGGGCTTGTCGCGGCGGGACTGGCTGTCGCCGTCCTGGCGACGACAACCTGGCGGATGGCCTTTGTCCCCATCTTTGCGATCCTCACGGGGGTGACGGTTCTCTTTGCCGTCTGGAACCGGGAAGCCTACCGCCTGGCACGGGTGCGACTCGATCCCGCCGGAACTGCGGGGCGGATCGTCGCAACGCGCGAACAGCGCGAACTGGTCGTTGCCTTCGCGATCTTTTACTTTTTTGTGGGCGGCCTGACGAACTTTTTTCCCACGCTTTTGGTGACGGCCGGGTTCTCCGAGACCGTTGCGGGCGCGAGCTTTGCCCTCCTGTTCGCGGTCGGACTGGTGACAAAACCCGTCGCAGGGGAGATGACAGACCGGTTCTCGCGCACCGGGGTCAGCATCGCCGGCCTTCTCGTCGCAATTTTCGGGGTCATCCTGGTGTTGACCGCTCCCGTCCTCCCGGCCGTCGCCGTCGGAACGGTGCTGACCGCGCTTGGCTATAAGACCCAGTTTCCTATCGCCGACGCAGTGATCATGGACGCGGCCCCCGCCGAGAACGTGGGTGGTGATCTCGGCGCGGCCCGCGCAGTGTTTCTCGGTGCCAACGCCTTTGGCCCCGGTGCTGTTGGCCTCATCGCGGAACTCAGCAGCTTTGCTGTGGCGTTTTGGATACTTGCAGCGAGTCTGCTCGTCTGTGTCGTGATCATCACCCGCCAGCACGTCCGGGACTGAACGGATGACAGAGAATGGTGTCAGCGCTGTCGGGCACGCACTACCACCGTTCGTTGATCAAAGTACCCGACGGCCGAGACACCTATCCCGATCACAGCGGGTGTATCGCTCATAGGAATACGTTAATCTGTTATACTTGTGCTCATAAGCCTTGTCTAAGCCAGGGACGGAGCTGACAACGCGCCGTTGTAAAGTGCCGGTGCTGGTTGATCCGGCAACCGCCGTCTCGCGGGAAGGCCCACTCTGGGCCTTTCCCGTCAGGCCGTGGCGCCGGTGATCTAATATCGCTCCGTGGATAGTATCTATCTGTTTGTATATAACAAAAGTACATAACAAATTACAGTTGTATAGATGTCGGGAACACCTTCGGCCACGGTCCCGACCGGGGGACCCGGTGTGAAGCGATCGGTCTGCTCACATAACGTCGCGACCCAACGGACGCGGTCGGCCGGTGTTAGACCTCGCGGACCCGGTTCTCGTCGTCAACGTCCCACTCCTCGACGTCTTCGCGGACGACCTTTCCGGTTGCAGACCGGGGGAACTCCTCGGGTTCGATAATCTCGATGTAATGGGGCAGTTTGTAGTTCGCCAGATTTTCTCTGAGCATCCCCATCAGTTCGTCCTCGTGTACCCGGTCTTGGTCGAAGGTGCTGACAACGAGCCGGGGGACCTCACCCCACTTTTCATCGGGGACGCGAACGACCGTCGCCTCCTCGATGGCCTCGTGACGCAGGACGACCTTTTCGAGTTCAGCGGGATAGATATTTTCGCCACCGCTTTTGACCAGATACTTCCGTCGGTTGATAAAGCTGTAACTACCGTCGTCGTTGTACGTAAAGATATCACCCGTTCGGAACCAGCCGTTTCTGAAGTCCTCCGTATTGGCTTCGGGGTTGTTGATGTATCCGCTACAGACCGTCGGCCCGCGGACAGCCAGTTCGCCCTTACCCTCTACCTCGTTCCAGTCCTCGTCGATCAACTTCAGATCCACGAACGAGGACTCCGCCTTCGCGAGGTCGTCGTCGTCAGGCAGTACGCCGACCGGAATATCGTTCCCGGCGCTCAACACGTTGGCAACCTCGGTCGCCCCGTAGGAGTTTTTAAACGGCATGTCGAACTTCTCGGTTACCCGTTTGACCTTCTTCGGGTCGACAAGGTCCACGAGTGCGCCGATGCAGCGGATCTCGCGCATATCCTCAACGTCTATATCGTTGTCCTCGATGTAGTCGAGGAAGTTGTTGAGGACGCCGGGCAGCAGGAACATCCAGCCGATACCTCCCTGATCGTCCTCCAGGAGGATGTCGACGATCCGTTCCGTGTCGAACCCGTCCACTGGGTAGTACGTACCACCGAGGGTAAACACTGCAGGGAGGGCGTCAGCCGAGATGATGTGAAACAGTGGCGCCCATGGCAGCCACCCATCACCCTCCTGCATCTCGAAGTCGATGACGTAGGTGTACCCGCGCGCAAGCCAGGCCCGGTGACTGATCACAACACCCTTTGGAAGACCTGTGGTTCCCGAGGTGTAAAGCACCACAAGCCCCTGTTCGGGATCGACCGTGTGATCGGGTGCCGGTTCGTCGGTGGATGCTTCCTCTATGAGCGTTTCGTAGTCTGCATCCCCCTCGCCACCGTCCAGATGGATGATCTCCGGCGGGTCGTCGAGCCCGTCTTCGATCCACTCGCCTTTCTCCTGATACTGCTCGGAAACAATGAGCGCGTCGGGTTCGACGAGGTCGGCACAGTGGACCAGTTCGTCCTCCTCGAGGCGCCAATTGAGTGCCGAGACGAGAAATCCCGTCTTCGCCGCCGCGAAATAGGGCTCTATGTATTCACCTCGATTCTCGGCGAGGACGGCGATTGTCGCCTCATCTTTCTCGTATCCCCGATCGAGCAGGGCGTTTGCAAGGGAGTTGACCCGCTCGTTGAATTCAGCGTACGTGACCTCGCGGCCGGGCTCGCTGACCACTATTTCGTCGGCATACATGCGCGCGGCCTTTCGGGTCAGATCCCCGATATTGAACTGTTGAGACTGTTCTACAAACGATTCCTGATCGTCAACACCGAGGTCGAAATTAAACCCCATGTCGTTATTCAAGTCGAAGGCCACAATATTAACGTTTCGGCTCTACGGAGAGCGTGCTCATCCGGTGTGACCGGTCAGGATCAGGTTCCTCACCCCCCGGAAGGAACTATTCCCCTGGCCAGCTCAACTGATCCCTGCCCCCGACGGGCGAAACGACGTCTCGGCCAAACCGGCGACCGAGGGGTTCGATACGGGCCTGAAGAACCCGTATGATGTAACGACAGACGTGGTCCGTAGTGATTGCTGCGGTTATGTGCCCATACCGCAGATTTCGATACGTCGGGGCGTGTAACACACGTGTTGCGTTTCTTCGGTGGGACAGACTCGCAGTGATCACTATCGGTATCGGGACGAATACGATTGTGGTTCTGTCCGACGGCTTCCTGCGCTTGGCGACCGGAAAGACCGTTCACGAGAAACGACCCGGATGCCGACCTCCGGGCGATATCCCCTCAGCAGTTTCGAAACAACCTCGCCGTCATCCGGACGTGGCAACAGACTGCTGAACGGGGGATCGGCAACCGACGAGACCCTGGGTGTGCCGGTAGATTACCGAAATTTATTTACTACATACTCTCGACTGGGAAGATAGACCCATCATGAGCGGATTAGTAGACGGCAAATCGGCGATTATAACGGGCAGCGCACAGGGAATCGGCGAAGCGACGGCGCTCCGATACGCGGAAGAAGGCGCAGATGTCGTCGTTGCGGATGTTCTGGTCGAGGGCGGTGAAGAAACGGTAGCACAGATCGAGGAGATGGGGGGTAACGCTGTCTTCGTCGAGACCGATGTCTCGCAGGCAGCGGACATACAGAATATGATCACCACCTGCATCGAAGAGTTTGGAAGTATCGACGTCCTCTTCAACAATGCAGGCATCGACGGCCCGATCGAACCGATTGTCGAATACGACGAGGAGGGGTTCGATGAGGTCATCGACGTGAACCTCAAGGGTGTCTGGCTTGGGCTCAAGTACGGTGTCGAGGCGATGCTCGAAGACGGTGGCGGAAGTATCATCAGCACATCCTCGATCGGCGGCCAGGTCGCTGTACCGGAGTACAGCGGGTATGGCGCGACGAAAGCAGGTGTTAGCCTTATTACAAAGTCCGCCGCGCTTGAATACGCCACCGAAGGCATCCGTGCGAACGCGATAGCACCTGGTCTGGTCAAGACCCCGATGGTCGAAAACATCATGCAGGAAGACGAGGAGATGGCAGAACAGTTCAGAAATATGGAACCGATGGGTGGTCTCGCTGATCCCGAGGAAATCGCAAACTCGGTGTTGTTCCTCGGCTCCGACCTTTCCTCACGCGTGACAGGCCACACCCTCGCTGTCGAGGGTGGATTCCTCTCTCAGTGACCATGGTCGCCGTTGAAAACGAACCAGCAAAGAGTATCTCAGACGACAACGCAAAATCCCCCCCTTCCAGAGACAAGATCACATGAGTCGCTTAGAAGTAGCCGACCTCAACGCCTACTACGACGAGAGTCATATTCTGCACGGCGTGTCCCTAACCGTGGAGTCTGATCAACTGGTGACGCTTATCGGTCGAAATGGGGCAGGAAAAACGACGACACTGAACTCAATCATGGGAATGATGCCCCGGGTTGATGGCCAGATTACGTTCGCCTCGACCGATCTAACCGGACTCGAACCATACGAAATCTCCCGACAGGGGCTTTCGCTCGTCCCGGAACATCGGGAGATATTCCCCGGTCTGACCGTCCGTGAGAACCTTCGGATGGGGCTGATCGGACATGAATCCGAGACCAAATTCGAGGAACTATCGGAGCAGGTAGTCGACTTTTTCCCCCGGCTCGAGGAGCGATACGACCAGGAGGCAACGACTATGAGCGGCGGTGAACAGCAGATGCTCGCTATCGGGCGGAGTCTCATGTCCGAGCCGGATGTTCTGCTTATCGATGAGCCGACAGAGGGACTGATGCCCTCACTGGTCGAGAAGCTCCGTGATATCCTGACCGAAATAAACGAGCGTGGAATCTCGATGCTCCTCGTTGAACAGAACGTCGACCTCGCCCTCGACATCAGTGACTATGCGTACGTCATCAGTGAGGGCGTGATTGAAGCGGAGGGTACGGCTACGGACATCCAGGAGAACGAGCAAATCAAAGAGGAGTATCTCAAAGTATAACACAATGATGAGCACCGAATCCCAGGTCAAAACGCGGGAACAGATGCCAGCAGTACCGCAACCGAGCAGACAACGCAATCACCGGCACGGGGAGAGACAGACCAGCGGGGCAGCCGATCAATGGTAGCTGTCGAACAGCTGGGGGTCCAGATCTTCAACGGCCTGATCCTGGGGCTCATTTTCGTTCTCATAGCCAGCGGGCTGTCGTTGATATTCGGCGTTCTCGGTGTCATCAACTTCGCCCACGGTGACCTGTTGGTGGTCGGAACGTACTCCGCGTGGGCAGCCTCAAAAGCCACCGGAAGCTTCTTTTTGGGCGTGGCCGTCGCGACGGTTGTAGTCGCCGCAATCGGCCTGCTTATCGAACGGTCGATGTTACAGTTCACCTACACGCGTAGCCCGATCCTGCAGTTTCTTCTCACCCTGGGCATTGCAGAGATACTCAGAGAGGGCGTCCAGATCATCTGGGGTCGTCAAAACAAGATCTTCCAGTTACCCGACTGGGGGACCGGCTCCGTTGATCTCGTCTTGTTCTCGTATCCGGTCTATCGGCTTTTCGTGATCGCTGTTACCTTGATCATCCTGCTTGGACTGTATCTGTTCTTGAACAGAACCGACATAGGAATCGTCATACGCGCGGCATCGCGCGACCGTGATATGACCGGTGCCTTAGGCGTCAATGTCGAGCGGGTGTTTATTATTGTGTTCGTTTTAGGTGCAGCGCTGGCCGGTATCGCCGGCGCACTCATCGGCCCGATCCGGAGCGTCTCTCCCACACTCGGTGTCGACCTGCTCATTCCCTCGTTCGTGGTTGTCATCATCGGCGGTCTCGGGAGCCTTCGTGGAAGCATCATCGGCGGACTTATCGTTGGACAGATTCTCGTCCTTTCGAGCTTTTTTTTCTCGGGTTTTGGGCGCGTACTCGTCTTTGCCAGCATGGCAGTCGTCCTGTTACTTCGACCCCGCGGACTGTACGGGCGAGAAGGGATGTTCGATTGACCGATCTTCGATTCTGCCGACACGCAGTTCGATATGATAGATATCACTTACATAATCTTTAAATACTATTGCCCTATTCTTGGATACAGGCAGTTTATCATGGCAAATCGTACTACGAAAGACGCGGATGGCAGATTATCGCGACGCAAAGTTCTCGGAGGGCTGGCCGGGGCAGGTGCCTTTGGCCTTGCAGGCTGTTCGAGCAGTGACTCCGACGACTCCGATGGCTCGGACGGTTCCGATGGCTCGGACGGTTCGGACGGTTCGGACGGATCGGGGACCACCTCCGACCAGACACTCGAATCCACGACGGTGACCATCGGTTCGGCGGTCCCGCTGAGTGGGCCATACTCCGCCGGCGGAGAAAACATTATAAACGCGCTTGAGTTGGCGGGACAGGAGGCTGTCGAGGCTGGCGAAATCGGTGAGTTCCAGTTGGAAACTGCCGACAGCCAGACCGACCCGGCGGTCGC
>JAQCMX010000171.1 GCA_028274885.1 Haloarculaceae archaeon | reverse complement strand
GAGGCGTTCGGGCGGATTCCGCGAGCCAGATACTCGGTCAGACAGGGGCTACTCGTCGAGGAGTCAATCCTCGAAGAGGTCGCCACCGAGGAGGTCGACGTCGTCGTCATCGGAAAGAAACAGGTCAGCCGATGGCGCAAGATGATCAGGCGACTCATGGACGATCCCGACATTGAACGCTTTCTGGACGAGAAACTCGACTGCAAGGTCGTGACTGTGTCTGCCCCCAGACACTGACCACGGCACACGTACTGTTCCCGAGACCGGAGTCACAGTTGCTGGTATCTATCGGGCGTCCCCGTTGTCGACAGGAGGGCCGGTTTCCGTCTCCACGGACGGGCGACTCTGCGCTCGATCCGCCGAGAGTTGTAACTCCCCACTGGTATCGTCGAAGACGTGGTGTCTGTGGGGGTACGCGAACTCGATATCCTCGCCTTCGAAGGCATTCCAGACGTTCTCCTGGACCTTCGACTGGACGATCTGTATCCGGTACGGCTCCTGCACCCAGTAGCGCAACCGTAACAGGATACCGCTGTCCCCAAACTCCTCGATCAGCGCCTGCGGACTGGCGGGATAGCGTGCGCCGCCGACGCGGATACTCGGCCCGCCAGAGATGACACGGTCGACGCTCCGGGCACTTGCTTCGAGTCGGGTCCGTGCTGTCGCGAGGTCACTCTCGTAGGTTATGAGTACCTGAACGGAGAGTCGCACGCGGGTGTCCTCGGCGGAGTAATTGACCACGTCGCGCTGGCGCATTTCCCCGTTTGGGACGACCAGAAAGGTATTGTCGAGTGTGAATATCTTCGTGTATCGGAGCGTAATATCGTCCACAAACCCCCGCTGACCGCGGTCTGCGAGTTCGATCATGTCGCCGATCTCGTAGGGCTGGTCGGCGAGCAGAAACAACCCACTGATAACACTTCCAACGATGGGTGCCAGGATGACACCGACCACAGCCGAGAAGACAGTCACGGAAAGCGCGATGTTCCCGAGATCGAGTCCGTTGATACGAAGAATAACGAGCAGTGCAAAGACGTAGACGCCGGCCCGGACGGCGCCAAGAGAGGCACGGGTGAGGCTGGGACGCTCCAGGTGTCGGGCGAGTCGACGACTGAAAAGGCGGACGAGCAGTCGGGCCGCGAGCCAGGCGAGCACGACGACCAGCACCGAGGCGGCGATGTCGACCGTCCACCCAGGGGTCCACCCGGGTAACCAACTCGGCCGTGGAATCGGACTCTCCTCGGCGATTGCTGTCTCATTTTCCGTTATCGACAGCACCAACATCCAGGCCAGGTTCATAGCACCTGGGAGTCTCCGGTTGGAAAAAAGGGTTGTGTCACAGTGGGGGACTCGCCGAGCAGGTGGTCCGACGCTGCGACCCGATCGACCGGTACCGATCCGCTGTCGGTGACACCTGCGTCTTACCCCTGATTGTGCCGATCGTTTCCCGTCCGGTTCGGACGAGACCCGTCCAAAGAGTCGTCTGGAAGCACGTACAGACCAGTGTGACTCCGGATCACCTCGACGGTGGCCACATCGGGGTCGAGATAGTCGGGGCGGGCAACACTTTTTGTTTCGTAGGTCTCGGGGTCGAGTACCTGGACGGCGTGGTCGTCTTCGACGGCGACGAGAGCTGTCTCCTGGCTCTCCGTACACCACCCCACGCGGCGCGCGTCGGGTGCATCGCCGTCCTCGAAGGATGTCTCGTACGGTTTGCCACTCCGGAGTCGCGTTCCTTTCAAATTCCCCCGAACGCTGCGGACCAGAACCGGTCCGTCCGTATCCGCCGGGACGATGATCTCGCCGGGACGGTACGGTGGGAGACGGACGGCATAGGTCACGCGGTACACCTCGTTGCCGTCCGAATCTTCGGTCAACAGCGTCTCGTGGTCGGTGTATGTCCCCCCGAGTTCGCGGACAATCTGGCGGGCGACCTGCTCGCCCAACCGGGTGGTCGACAGGCGGATGTCCATACCACCCTCGGTCTCACGCGTTTCCGTGAGAAACGCTTCCCGATCACCTTTTGCCTCCGTTTTGGCGACGAGTTCCCGGGCGAGTTCGTCGGCGCGCCGGCATTCAGCCTCGTCGGGGGTGCGGTCGCTCGCTCGAACCTGGACGGTGCTGGCGTAGGATCCACCCGCGATCCGTCCACAGCGGTCGCACGTCTGGCGACTGACTTTGACCGGAACCACGACCTCCTCGGCCAGTGGCGTCTCCCGTAACAGGCCCGAGAACTGACAGTGCATCCGGATGGTGTTCTTGTCGACCCGTTCGGGCGTGACCTGCCAGGAGATACTGCTGGCATCGACGTGGACGGAAAGTGCGTCGGTCACCGCCTCGATTGCGACGTCGGTGTAGTCCTCGGCACCGACGTCGACCCAACGGTTGCCGCGGTGAGTCGCCCCACAGCCCGAACAGACGCGCACCTGAATGCGGTCCGGTGCTTCCACGAGATCGTATTCCGCGACATAACAGCTGTCACAGAGCGCCCGGTCACGGTCGGTTGCACCCGGCGACTCGCGGAGGTGTGCAACCGGATCGCCACACCGCGGACAGAAGGCTTCGGAACGACTCATCGTTACACTAATATGGGACCACCATTTGTAAGTTTCCTGTTCGACACTGACGCCTCCAGGGGATACCACCCCATGCGGATCGGCCGGCGGGCGAGGGCCGTGTTGTCCCGTGTAATGAACGTTTGCCGTGAGGGGCCAACCCAGCGTTTGCCCTCCCTCGATTTCACTTTCAGTATGCTGTTAACGTGGCTTTATGTACGAGGGGGCACAATCGCCGACTATGTCGACAGGTGAAGACCTCCAAGACCTGCCGGGCGTCGGTCCGGCGACAGCAGAGAAACTCAAGGACAACGGGTTCGATAACTACCAGGGGATCGCAGTCGCGAGTCCGGGCGAGCTATCTAACACCGCCGACATCGGCGAGTCGAGCGCAGCCGACATCATCAGCGCGGCGCGCGAGGCGGCGGATATCGGCGGCTTCGAGAGCGGTGCGACAGTGCTCGAACGGCGTGAACAGATCGGCAAACTCACCTGGGGGGTCGAGGAAATCGACGAATTACTCGGCGGAGGCGTCGAGACCCAGTCTATTACCGAGGTATACGGCGAGTTCGGCTCCGGCAAGTCACAGGTGACCCATCAACTCGCGGTCAACGTCCAGTTGCCCCACGAGCACGGCGGATTGGAGGGGAGTGCCATCTTCGTCGACTCCGAGGATACGTTCCGTCCCGAGCGTATAGAGGATATGGTCCGTGGGTTGTCCGACGAGGCAACCGAGGCGGCGATGGTACTGCACGACGTGGCAGCCAAAGAGGATGCAGACCCGAACGAGGAGGAACTGATCGAGGACCTGCTAGAGTCGATTCTGGACAAGATCCACGTCGCCAAGGCGTTCAATTCCAACCACCAGATCCTCCTCGCCGAAAAGGCCCAGGAGATCGCAGGCGAGAGCCAGGACGAACAGTTTCCGGTGCGTCTCCTCTGTGTGGACTCGCTGACGGCTCATTTCCGTGCCGAGTACGTCGGGCGTGGCGAACTCGCCGAACGCCAGCAGAAACTCAACAAACATCTCCACGATCTGATGCGTGTGGGCGATCTGAACAACACCGCTGTTATCGTCACGAATCAGGTTTCGGCCAACCCTGACTCATTTTTTGGCGACCCGACACAGCCCATCGGAGGCAACATCCTCGGACACACCTCGACGTTTCGGCTCTATCTGCGCAAATCCAAGGCCAACAAGCGGATCGTCAGCCTGGAAGATGCGCCGAACCTCCCCGACGGCGAGGCGGTCATGCGTGTGACTGAAGACGGACTCGTTCCCGAGTGAGACACGACACTCACCAGGAGGACGGTCGCAATGACGGTCCAGAGGGGGTCGCGACTGAGACCGCGGGCGTCCGAGTCACGGACGAGACTCAGTCAGCCACGACCTCGCCCGATCCTGTCGACGCGTTGGGATCTTGGACCCAGAGGTCACCGAACAGTTCGTCCTGACGGAGTCGGACCCGTCCCCGGTGGGAGAGAAATAGCAGGCCAAAAAATGTGTTCACCCGTGATCCGCCGGCGTCTTCGATCTCCCGGAAGAGCACCTCCGTACGGCCCTGGTCGTAGTGTTCCCCGACAGTGGCGTACACATCGTCGACGATTTCGTCGATGTCCTCGCCGTGGGTGTCGCCGGTTACTTGGGCTTCGGTCGGTTCGTCGTCCATCCGGAACTGATCGCTGTTACGATAGTCCAGTTCCTGTGTGCCGCGACTGTACGTCGACGGTTCGTCCGACGTATCGTATTCCCGTGACTCCTTCCACCAGTTGTCCCGCTCCGCGGAGCGAAGATCACGGACCAGTTCGTCGAGCGTCTGGGGCATTCCCCGCGCACGCTTGCGCTCGAGACGCCGTTCGATCTCCTGTTCTAGCGGCGCGAACGGGTTTTGCTCCCCGGTTGGTGCGTCCGCGTTCAGGGCCGACTCCCAGGGCTCGGGGTCCTCGACTTCGTCGTCGTCCGCCGAGAGCATCGCGTTGGCTTTCATCCGGCACAGTACGCTCGCGTAAAACAGCGCCCGTCCGGACGAGCGCAGATCGGCAGCGTCGAGTCTATTGAGGAACTTGTCGGTCACGGCAACGATATCGATGTCCCAGGGCTCGATCTCGCCGTCCTCGGCAAGTTGGACCAGTACCTCGACGGGCTCGACCCCCTCCTCCCCGGAGCCACCGTCCGCCTGGGTAGCCGGCGGACGGTCGGAGGGCTGCTTGCGGGGCCCGCTCGTGCCGGGATCGGTGACACCGCCCTCGCCGGATCCGGGGGTCGAGCCACCGGGCCGTTCGCGGTCCTCGTGGCCGGTGATATCGAGCGGGATCTCAGGGTCAGTCATCCGCAGGCGCCTCCGTCATCGAATCCGGATCGTCGCCGGAGAGGTCGATCCCCGTCACCGCCGAGACGTTCCCGTCTTGCATCGTGACGCCGATTGCCCGTTCGGACCGGTCGAGCATCGCCGAACGGTGCGAGACGACGACAAACTGGGCCTCGCTTGCGAGTTCGTCGACCATCTCGCCGACGAGATCGGCGTTTGCCGCATCCAGGAACGCGTCGACCTCGTCGAGTGCGTAGAATGGGGCGGGGTTGTGTCGCTGGATTGCAAAGACGAACGCGAGTGCTGTGAGGGACTTTTCCCCGCCGCTCATCGCGTCGAGGCGCTGGATTGGCTTGTCGCCGGGCTGGGCTTTCATCGTCAGTCCGCCCTCGAATGGATCGGCCTCGTTCTCGAGGTGGAGCCGACCGGTACCGCTCGAGAGACGTTCGAAGATGTCCTGGAACTGGGCGTTGATCTCCTCGTAGGCATCCATGAACGTCTCCTTTTTGCGTGCTTCGTAGGTCGCGATCCGGTCGCGGATCCCGTTTGCCTCCTCGACGAGTGTGTCCTTGCGCTCCGTGAGGTCCTCGAGGTCGGCCTGCACGCGGTCGTACTCCTCGATTGCGAGCATATTGACCGGTTCGAGCCTCTCCATTTCCCCCTCTAAGCGACGAATCTCCGTTTCGAGTTCGTCGTGGGCAGGGATCTCGGCAGGGTCGTACTCGCCGACATCGTTTTCGAGTTCCTCGATCTCCCAGGCGAGGCGGTCGGTCTCCTCGCGTAGATCTGCGAGCTCAGTTTCGACTGCCTCGACCGCCTCGCGGGCCTCGTCACGTCGCTCCCGAGCGGTAGCCACCGTCTCGCGTAGCTCCCCGCGCCTCTCCTTTAGCTCCGCGAGTTCGGCCTCTAACTCCGCGACCTCGGCCTCCTTGGCTTCGAGCGTTGCCTCTTTCTGTTCGATCTGCCCGTGGAAGTCCTCGATTCGATCCTGGGCGTCGGTCTTTCGCTCCTGGGCCCTCTCGATGGTGTCGTGAAGATCCTCGATCGCCTCCTCGGCGTACTCTTTCTCGAGTTGGTACTCGTTGAGATCGGCATCGAGATCGTCCGTCTGGGACTGGAGATCGTCGATGTCCTCCCGGAGTGACTCCGCCCGCGCGGTCAACTCCGGAAGCTCGGAGTCTTCGACCTTCGTCTCGAGGTCGGTGATTGTCGCCTCGATCTCGGCGATCTCGTCGTTCTTTTCGACGATGTCGGCCTCCAGTGTATCCATCTCGTCGGAAACCTCATCGCGTTTGCTCTCGATCTCCGACAGAGTTACCTCCAGATCCGCGATGTGGTCTTCGGTCTCTTCGATTTCAGCCTCGCGTTTCTCGATCTCCGCCTCGATCTCGCGGACCTGATTCGACGCCTCCGACTCCTTGTCCCGGGCATCCTCGAGACGGTCCTCGACATCACGAAGCTGTCCGCGGACCGACTGGCGTTGCTCCTCGAGATCGTTGATACGGGCCGCGATCCGCTCGAGTTTCCCCTCGCCGCCGGCAAAGGAGTACCGCGAACCGCTCTTGGAACCACCGGTCATCGCACCGGACTTTTCAGCGAGATCGCCATCGAGGGTTACCAGTCGAAACTGCCCCATCAGATCCCGCGCGGTCTGGATGTCCTCGACGACCAGTGTATCGCCGAGCACGTACGAAAAGATGCCTGCGTACGCCCCCTCGAAGTCGACGAGGTTGTAGGCGAAGTCGACAACGCCGTCACGAGCAGGGAGAGAGGGGAGAGAGCGACGTTGCATCTCCGTGAGAGGCAGAAACGTTGCGCGGCCGGCGTTGCGGGATTTCAGGTACTCGATGCAGTGCTGTCCGACGCCGTCGTCGTCGACGACGACGTTTGCGAGTCGCCCACCTGCAGCGGTCTCACAGGCAGTTGCGTACTCGGCTGGAACGCTACCGAGTTGCGCGACAGCCCCGTGGACACCATCCACGTCGGCGTTCAGGATCGCTGAGACCGCCCGCCCGAACGAGGAGTCACCGGAGTCGCCGGCTTTGGCCTCCAGTTCGGCGTACTCCTGCTGGGCGGCGTTCAACTGGTCCTCGATGTCGTCGAGTTGTGTCCTGTACTCGCCTTTTTCCGCACGCAGATCATCGACCACGTCCGCGATTGACTCCCGGTTCCGTTCGGCTTTCGCGAGTTCGTCGGTGAGATCGTCGATCTCGGCTTGCAGGTCCGGGATCTGTTGGCTGGCCTCGTCGATCTCGGCTGTGATCTCGCGGTGCTCGTTGGACCGACGACGCGCGTCGTCGATGAGACGGTCCTGTTCGCGCTGGAGGTCGTTCTTCTCTGACTTCGCCGCCTCTAAATCCTTCTTTTTTGCCTGTAGTTTCTCTTTGATCGCCTCGTATTCCGTACCGATCTCGTCCATTCGGCTTTCGACGTCCTCGAGTGTGTCCTCTTTGTCCTGAATGTCCGCGGCGAGCGAGGATTTCTCGACTTTGGTCTCGCGAATCCGGCGCTCGAAGTCGTCGATCGTCTCCTGCTTGCGGTCGATCTTGACGAAGGCCTGCCGTCGCTCGTTTTCGGCCGCATCGACGCGCTCGTTTTCGTTCTCGATTTTGTCCTCGAGACGCGAGATGTCGCCTTTGATCTCCTCGAGTTCGCGTTTGATCGCGAGCTGTTCGTCCTCGCCTTTGTGCTCGATTTCGGCGTTGAGCTCCTCGAGTTCGCTCTCCAGTTCCATCAGTTCGCTCTGGCGGTCGTCGAGCGTCTCCTGACGATCCACGAGGGTGTCCTGATGCGCCTCGATTTCGTCCTCGACGGTGGCTAGCTGTTCGCGTTTGCCCTCGAGCTGTGCGGCCTTGCGGTACCCTTCGTAGGTTTCCTTTTCGTCCCGTAATTCCTGGTACTGCAGGGCAGTTTGGCGCTCGTCTTCGAGCTGGTCGAGCCGGTTTTCTTTCTCCTCGATCCGTAATTCAGCCTCGTCGATCCGATCCTCGACAACGTCGAGTTCCTCGAAGGCATCCGATTTCTGTGCGTCGAACTGGGCGACACCGGCGATCTCGTCGATTATCTGCCGGCGGTTGCCTGGGGTCATATTGATGATCTCCGTGACGTCACCCTGCATGACGACGTTGTATCCTTCTGGGGTAACACCGGCCTGTGCGAGCAGCTCCTGGATGTCAGAGAGGTTGACCGACCGGCTGTTGATGTAGTAGTACGAATAGTAGTTCTCGGCTGTCTCCTTGATCCGTCGCTTGATCGCAATCTCGTCAACATCGCCAACGTCCTCGGTCCCGGCGGCGTTGACCACCTGCGCCCGGTCGAGGGTTCGCTCGGTGTTGTCGAGGATGACCATCACGCTGGCCTCCCGCTCCCCTTTGAACGACTCCCCCTCCTGGTGACCGGGGTCGTAGATCAGATCTGTGAGTTTCTCCGCCCGGATACCCGAGGTACGGGTGAGTCCGAGCGCGAAAAGAATCGAGTCGATAACGTTTGACTTTCCCGAGCCGTTCGGGCCGGCGATGGTCGTGAAATCCTCGTACAGCGGGATTCGTGTCTTCCGGCCGAAACTTTTGAACTTATCGAGGACGAGCTCTTTGATATACATTGAGATGCGCGCGGAGGAGCTGGCCCCTCACGCGATGATGATTTCGCTGTCCGTTTCCTCCGTGTTATCCTCCGGGTCGGACGCCTCTGGTTTAGTTGCTTCGGCCGCATCCGGCGATTCGGACACCTCGGTCGTGGGTTCGTCCGGCGACGGCACGAGTCCCAGGTCGTCGTCGACCGCGCTCTCCAGTTCACGCAGTCTCACCTTGCACTCGACGAGTTCGTCCGTCAACCCCTCAACTGACGCCTCAAGTTCCTTGACCCGCGATTCGAGTTCATCCACTCTGTTCCCGCACATGTATACCATAGTTTTACTCACAGTATATAAACGTACGTCAGACATTGATCCGGAATCGAATACGACCCCCAGGCCAGTTGCGCTGCAGGCCACAGAAACTGTTGAAGCCGCTGTGGTGTTGCCCCTGGCATGTGAGACGGTCGAACGAATTCGTATTATACCTTCTTACTTATCGATAATTAAATAGGACCACCTCCGTTGTACCGAACTGGCGACCGTCCTCCCCGCCCGGGGTGCACCCACCCCGAGGTTGTCGTCCCGAATACAAACAGACGGTGCGTCAGGCTTTAGCCGTCCGGAGGCAAACCGCGGGGTAATGGCACAAGCACAGTCACAGGGTGATCTCGCGGTGGTGATCGGGCTGGAGGTACACGTCCAATTGGAGACCGACACCAAGATCTTTTGTGGGTGCTCGACCGCCCCCGCCGAGGAGCCCAACACGCAAACCTGTCCGGTCTGTCTGGGGCTTCCCGGGGCCCTCCCGGTTCTCAACGAAGGGGCCGTCGAGGCAGCCCTGAAGGTCGGCAAGGCCATCAACGCAGACATCCCCGAGCAGACCCGTTTTCACCGGAAAAACTACTACTATCCGGATCTACCGAAGAACTTCCAGATCACGCAGTACGATGCACCGATCTGCCAGGACGGGGAACTCGAATGTACGGTGGGGGACCAGCGCCGAACCGTGGGCATCGAACGGGCCCACCTCGAGGAGGACCCGGGGAGTCTGCGGCACAGGGGCGGTTCGATCGACAGCGCCGACTACACACTCGTGGATTACAACCGGGCTGGTGTTGCGCTGCTCGAGATCGTCACGGAACCGGATTTTCGCGGTGCCGAGGAGGTTCGAGCGTTTCTCGCCAAACTCGAGGAGGTCCTCGGGTATCTCGGTGTCTTCGACCCCTCCCGGGACGGCAGCCTGCGGGTCGACGCCAACCTCTCCGTGGTCGAGACCGAGGATGTCGACGGCGACGACGGGATCGAAAAGAGCGTTCTCGAGGCGGCCAACCGCACAGAGATAAAAAACATCTCCAGCCACAAGGGGGCACAGAAGGCCCTCGCATACGAGGCCCAGCGGCAAAAAAACGCGATCGAACGCGGTCGAGCGGTCGAGCAGGAGACGCGCCACTGGGACGAATCACGCGGGATCACGGTGTCGATGCGGTCGAAAGAGGAGGAAAAGGACTACCGGTACTTCGGCGAGGCCGATCTCCCGCCGCTTCGGGTCGCAGACCGGCGGGAACAGATCGAGATTCCGGAGCTGCCCGATGCCCGCCGGAAACGGTTTCGGAACGAGTACGGCCTGAGCGAGGAGGCGGCGGACAAACTCACGAGCACCAAGCAGGTGGCAGATTTCTACGAAGCCGTCGCAAGTGAGTTCGATCCCGGACTGGCCGCCACCTGGGTTGCGGACGAACTTCTCGGCGAACTGAACTATCGGGATATGGTGGTCACCGACATCGAGGGCCGTCTCGACGAGATCGAGCGGCTGGTGGAACTCGTGGCTGCCGAGGAGATAACCGCAAAAAATGCCCGCGAAACTGTCCTACGTGCGATGCTGGACGAGGGGATCGGTCCCGACAGTATAGTCGAGCGGGAGGGGCTCGGCAAATCGAGCGGGGACGAGATCCAGCAGGCGGTCGAATCGGCACTCGAGGAAAACCCGGGCGCAGTCGAGGATTATCACAGCGGCGAAGATGGCGCGATCAATTTCCTGGTCGGGCAGGTGATGCAACGGACCGGCGGTAGCGCTGACCCGAGCGAGGTCAACGAGCGGTTGCACGAGGAACTGTCGGGATGAGGATCTTCGAAACGTTATTTACGGGGGTAGATCTGTGTGTGTGTACCCCGGTACACCGGTGGGTGCGAAAGGTTTTAGATGGGTTCCCGGCTTACCCCGGCGTAGTAACCAGGTGAGCGCCGGATGCAACTGATAATCACCGAAAAGGACAATGCGGCGCGACGAATCGCAGAGATACTGAGCGACGGAGCAACACGGACCACGCGTCAGAACGGGGTAAACGTCTACCGATGGGGGGACAGAGGTGTGGTCGGCCTCTCCGGGCACGTCGTCGGGGTCGATTTTCCCGCGGAGTACGAGAACTGGCGCGACGTCGAACCCGTCGAACTCATCGACGCCGAGATTGTCAAAGAAACTACACAGGAGAACATCGTCCACACACTGGAAGAGCTTGCAGGTCGGGCCGATAGCGCCATCATCGCGACCGACTACGACCGGGAGGGGGAGCTCATCGGCAAGGAGGCCTACGAACTCATCGAAGACACGGTCGACGGGCCGATCGAACGTGTTCGGTTCTCCTCGATCACGGAAAACGAGGTTCGGGAGGCGTTTGCCGACCCGACACAGGTGGATTTCGACCTTGCGGCCGCTGGCGAGGCCCGCCAGGTGATCGATCTGGTGTGGGGCGCAGCGTTGACCCGCTTTCTCTCGCTGTCGGCCCACCAGCTTGGAAACGATTTCATCTCGGTCGGACGCGTCCAGTCGCCGACGTTGAAGCTCATCGTGGACCGCGAACGGGAGATCGAGGCGTTCGATCCCGAGACCTACTGGGAGCTGTTTGCCACCCTCGAGAGGGACGGAGACACCTTCGAAGCCCAGTACTTCTACGAGGACGATGGCACAGAGGCAGAGCGTGTCTGGGACGAAACGCAGGCAGGGGAGGTCAACAACAGGTTGGGAAACGCAACCGCGACGGAGGTCACTGGGGTCAGCCGGCGAACCCGGACGGACACCCCACCGGAGCCGTTCAATACGACCGCTTTCATCAGCGCAGCCGGTTCGCTCGGGTACTCGGCTCAACGCGCCATGTCGATAGGAGAAACGCTTTACACCGCCGGCTACGTCACATATCCTCGGACGGACAACACGGTCTACCCGGACGATCTCGAACCGGTCGAACTGCTCGATGCGTTGGCCGGCAGTCAGGCGTTTGGCTCCGATGCCGAATCGCTACGCACAGGTCGGGAGATCGAACCGACCCGTGGCGAGGAGGAGACCACAGACCATCCGCCAATCCACCCAACCGGCGAACTTCCGGATCGTGGCGAACTCGGAGACGACGAGTGGGAGATCTTCGAACTCGTCGTGCGGCGGTTTTTAGCCACCGTCGCCGAACCTGCAACCTGGGAGCACCTGCGCGTCGTTGCCGAGGCGAACGACTGTCGGCTCAAGGCCAACGGAAAGCGACTGCTCGAAGAGGGCTACCACGCCGTCTACCCCTACGGCAGCACGAGCGAAAACCACGTTCCGGACGTCCAACGAGGGGAATCGCTCGACATCTCGGCGGTCAGGTTCGAAGAGAAAGAAACCCAGCCACCACGGCGGTACGGCCAGTCCCGGCTCATCAAAAAGATGGAGGAGATGGGGTTGGGCACGAAGGCAACCCGACACAACGTTATCGAGAAACTCTACGACCGCGGCTATGTCGAGGACGATCCGCCCCGTCCCACGGCGCTTGCAGCGGCGGTCGTCGAAGCAGCCGAAACGTACGCCGATCTGGTCGTCAGCGACGAGATGACCGCCCAGCTAGAGGCAGATATGGCCGCCATCGCGGAGGGGGAGGCGGCCCTGACAGAGGTCACCGGGGAGTCCCGCGAGATGCTCCGACGGGTCTTCGAGGCGCTCAGGGAATCACGGGAGAATATCGGTGACCACCTCCAGGAGTCACTCAAGGCCGACCGCATACTCGGCCCGTGTCCGGAGTGTGGAGCGGACCTGCTCGTCCGGCAGAGCCAACAGGGATCGTACTTTGTCGGCTGCGATGGCTTCCCGGACTGTCGGTACACACTCCCGTTGCCAAGCACGGGCGAACCGCTGGTGCTCGAAGACGCGTGTGAACTCCACGACATGCGCCATCTGAAGATGCTCGCCGGACGTGACACCTTCGTCCATGGCTGTCCGCGGTGTGCAGCCGCCGAGGCCGAGGCGGCCGAGGACACGATAATCGGTGCCTGTCCGGCGTGTGGCGAGGGGTCAGGGGGTGAGCTCGCAATCAAACAGCTCCGGTCGGGATCGCGGCTGGTCGGCTGTACCAGATATCCCAACTGTGAGTACTCGCTCCCGCTCCCCCGGCGCGGGGATGTCGAGGTCACAAGCGACCGCTGTGTGGATCACAACCTGCCTGAACTGCACCTCCACGACGGCGACGGCGACCCCTGGGAACTGGGCTGTCCGATCTGCAACTACCGGGAGTACCAGGCCGAGCAGGCGATCGACGATCTGGAAGATATCGACGGCATCGGCCGGAAGACCGCCGAGAAGCTCACGGATGCAGGGGTCAACGCGCCGGCGGATCTCGTGGATGTCGACATCCAATCCGTCGCCGACCGGGTCCAGGGGGTCACCCCTGACAAACTCCGCGACTGGCAAGAACAGGTGACCGGTTGATAGTGACCCGATGGAACCGCTGCTACGTCATGAGAGCGTGCGATGCTGTCGAGTGGTCGCCGGCGAGAGCGCGCCCGTAGGTCGGCGGGCGATAGTAAATCCCCGTGGGAACCGCGATGTCGTGAGACCGGGAACGCCTTTTATTGGGATGCGGTCACAAAGGCGGATATGTCCGTTCGGTTTGGTTTCGGCGACAAGATCGTACTGGTCACGGGAGTCGGCGGCGCGCTCGGGAGTGCCGTCGCGGAGTCGTTTCTGGACGCGGGTGCGACAGTCTGTGGGGCAGACATCGTCCCGAAAGAAAGCGAGGACTTCCTGCTCGAGGACCCCGACCGGATCGACTTCTACGAGGGTGACTTTACCGAGGAGTCGGTCGTGGCCGAGACCGTCGACGGGGTCATCGACTCACACGGCGGTCTCGACTACCTTGCCAACATCGCAGGAACCTGGCGTGGTGGGAACCCGATCCACGAAACCGACGCGGAGACCTTCGATTTCCTCTTCGACGTGAATCTCAAGACGATGTTTCTGGCATCGAAACACGCTCTGCCTGCGATCCGAGAGCGTGAGGGCGCGATCGTCAGTGTCTCCGCACGCTCCTCGCTCGAAGGGGGCAAAGGGGACGGGCTCTACCGTGGGACAAAGGCAGGCGTCCGGCTGCTGACCGAGACGATCGCCGAGGAAAACCGGGGGACTGTTCGGGCAAACGCCGTCATGCCAAGCGTCATTGATACACCCATGAACCGGGAGATGATGCCGGATTCCGACCACGAAGCCTGGGTCGATCCCGGTGACATCGGCGATGTTATCTGTTTTCTCTGTAGCGACGCGGCGAGTGTCACAAGCGGCGCAGCCGTCCCGGTCTACGGTGAGGCGTGAATCGGGTTCGGGTTGAGATGATCAGATCAAGGGTCCCGACCGTTCTCATTGCGACGAACCCTCATAGTCATTAGTGCGGTTATTTTGTGCTCCCATCCCAGAGATCGACATCTCACAGCGTGTCCCCGATATCCTCTTCCAGCATGGCGGTAAAGACTCGCACTAATCACTATCAGTCACTACCCGTCCGTTCCCGACCAGTCTCTGTTCGGACCCCGGAGATGTCCGTGCGCTCGTGCGCACTGGCGGGGGTTTCCATGAGGTTTTCCACGCGTTGCTCGAATTCGGTTTCGGTGATTTCGCCGCGGACGTACCGTTCCCGGAGTTTCGCGAGTGCGGTGTCGGAATCACTGCGCTCACGTCGGCAGGTGCGTTCGCGTCGACGGTACTCCAGAAGTCCCAGAGAGATCGGGAGGAGGCCGCCAAAGCCCACGACGAAGACGACCCAGAAAGACTCGATGCCTATGCTCATCAGCCCGAATGCGACGAACAGCGTGGCGGCGGTGATACCTGTCGATACGAGCGGCGCAAGCGGATGGTGATCTTTGGGTTCCATACCTGGAGATTGAGCCAGCAGCCCGTCGGCGTTTCTCCAACATGTTCGGGTTGGGGGGGGCCTCGGGGGTGTTACCGGTCCCGGAGATACCACGTCAGTGTGAGAACAGTAAGCACGAGCAGGCCGCCGAGAAAGAAGCCAAGCCCGACCGCGGCGGCAGGATCTAACCCCACGATCGCCTCTGTTGCAGAGTCGACGACCCCGTCTGCCCCGTCGGTCGGAACATCCGTGTCGACAGCGTCTTCCGTTGCCCCGTCCTCACCGTCGGCGTCTTGTGAGGCGATTCTACCGCTTTCCTCGCCCTGAGCAGTAGCTTCGCCGGATGTGGCCGGCTCAGTGCGTGGCTCGATACCGGTACTGGCCCGGTTGGCGATCCACCAGACCAGGGCACTCGCAGGGGCGAGAAAGGCGAGAGCACCGACCAGGCGTGTAAGGATCCGTTCGAGTGATCCACGCGTGTCCTCACCCGCAAAGAGGACCAGCGAGTCATCACAGGGGGCATACACCTTCATCTCCGAGCCACGCTCGGAGTACCAGGTGTCGACGACCTCGATCAGGTCGGCATCAGAGAGCTTCTCGAGGTGGTACTGTGCGTTCTGCACGGAGGTGTCGGTCTGTTCGGCGAGATCCGAAGCAGCCTGTGGCTGCTCGTGGAGGCTGAGAAACATCTCGCGGGTCGTCCCGGAGGCGAGTACCTCGAAAACCTCGTCGGCAGTCTCGTCGTCGAGTTCCACAAGTCGCGGTCCACGGTCCGAATCCAGCGAGACCGTTTCCCGTAACGGAAAGATACTGCTCATGACTACTGACAGCTTCAGTAGCCATTATAAAAGGCCTATCTAAGGCTCAAATGAGTGTTTGAGCTACTGCGTCTTCACTCGGGTTCGCGAAGCGACGGGCTGTCCCGCGCGTGCACGA
Organism: Haloarculaceae archaeon; assembly: GCA_028274885.1. Classification (GTDB taxonomy): domain Archaea; phylum Halobacteriota; class Halobacteria; order Halobacteriales; family Haloarculaceae; genus Halovenus. The sequence continues at coordinate 16,702 of JAQCMX010000171.1, read as the reverse complement.
ATGTCTACAAAAACGCCAGCGACAGAGGTGAGATTGTGGTGACCGTCCAAACCGCACCTTCTGTTACATCGAGTGGTCATCTGCCGTCCGTCCGACGCCCGCGGTAGACTTATTCCGATGGTGCTGTATTGGAGTACGAAGGGGGCACAGACGACGATCGAGTCGCCCTTGGGGTCGAGTTACCACCTGCGTTGCTCACCGAAATCGATCGACACGCGGTCGGAGACGGGCACCAGGATCCGGAAACGATAGTCAGTACCGCCCTGCATCCGTACACCCCCGGTGATCGCTCGGGAGATCCGCCACGTTCAAGCCACCCGGACGCAAGCGTATCCACATGACACGTGCTGTCTGGCTCAAGGCCGACGACGAGGTCGGGGATTGGGAACAGCGAAAACGGCGTATCACGGCGGGTCTGGAAGCCGGCGTGGACTGGGTACTGGTCGACAGGTCGGATGTCGATCGAGTGCGCGAACTCGGTGCGGTAAACGTGGCTGCCTTCGCCGGTGAGGACGTCCACGTCCTCGAGGCGGAGTCCGACAGGGGTGAAGCCGACGCCACCATCGTCGGCAAGAACGCCGAGGGTGACGGAACGGTCGATCTCCCACCGGACCTCTCGGGTTCGGCCGACCTCTCGGCACTCCAGGGCGGGCAGGACCCACCGAAAGGCGGCTACGTGACGATCCGCGACGAGGAGTACGAGGCTTTCGCGGAAGAGGTCGCCAGGGTTGGGGCGTATACGATTGTGATCGGCGAGGACTGGCAGATCATCCCGCTGGAGAACCTTATCGCCCGGATCGGTGACGAGACGACGCTGGTAGCCGGTGTCAGGACTGCCCAGGAGGCCCGGACCGCCTACGAGACTCTCGAGTTAGGGGCTGACGCCGTATTGCTCGATACCGACGATCCCGGCGAGATCCGCGAGACCGTCGAGGTCCGCGACGAGGTCGAGCGCGAGCAACTCGAACTCCGGTGGGCGGAGGTGACCGGTATCGAACAGACGGGTTCGGCCGACCGGGTCTGTATCGACACGGGATCACTGATGGACCACGACGAGGGGATGCTCGTCGGCTCGATGTCCCGCGGACTCTTTTTTGTCCACGCCGAAACGGCGGAGTCACCCTACGTCGCCTCCCGACCGTTCCGTGTCAACGCCGGTGCGGTCCACGCCTACGTCAGGATCCCCGACGGCGGGACAAACTATCTCTCTGAACTGGGAAGTGGTGACAAGGTCCAGATCGTCGACACGGAGGGACACACCCGCGAAGCAATCGTCGGCCGCTCTAAGATCGAAAAACGGCCAATGTTCCGGCTCCAGGCCGAAACCGCCGACGGTGACCGGATCGAGACACTGTTGCAAAACGCCGAAACCATCAAGATACACACCCGGGAGGGCCGAACGGCTGTAACCAACCTCGCCGAGGGTGAGGACGTTCTCATCTACTACGAGGACACCGCACGTCACTTCGGGGAAGCTGTCGAGGAGAGTATCATCGAAAAGTAAGCAGATCGGAGCCAGCGTCGGAGGGGCCGGATCAGGACTCGTCGGTACGGTCGTTCGAATCGGCCTTCGGAAGTTCTGTCGTACACCAGTGACAGAAATCGAGGTCGGCGTCGAGTTCCTTGCCACAGTCGGGACAGCGCTGGACATCCGACCCCGATCCGGATCGTTGTATCGGGCGCTGATTGAGCTGTTTAGTGCGGACGTAGACGTCGGCCATGCACAGTGCAGTGATACCCATGATTGTCAATGCCACCTCGATAGGCATTGCCTCCCCCCAGGCAACCAACCCGTCGAGGGACAGATCCGACGGGGTAGACTGTGTGGGAAAGAGCACAACAGTCGCAGTGAAGTAAAGTAAAAACCACAGGACAGCCCCGCCCCACATCCGGATATAGAGGTGGCCAAGCCCTGGCACCAGCAGTGTCAGCAGCGCGGCCAGCCAGGTCTTTTTTTCCGACTGGGAGGGCTGGGTATCGCTCACAACCGGAATCTCGGTGGACTGAGTGTTTAATCTTCCGCACCGGCGGCTGAGGAGCCGGTCCCGCTGGCGGATGGGGGGCCGTCGCCCGCGAGCCGATCGACCAGGTCGCGTAAGCTGGCCAGATCGAACTGACCGGGGGCCGTCGCGCTCGCAGGATCCACCGGCGCGTACCCGATCCGGGAGCCATACAGCGGGGCCACCGCACGCGAGTGACGACCGAGTTCCCCCATCGCCATGGTCGCGACGGCGTCCCCTCGTGCCGTCAGCTCCCGGGTGACCAGGAGCAAATCGAGGACGTCGCCACGGGACTGGGCGGTCACCGCCAGTTTCGCCACGTCCCCGTACTCGCTTGCGGCCGAAAGTAACCTGCACATCTCGGAGCGCGGGGGCGTTCCCGTGAAATCGTGGGTCGACACCACCACCGAAACCTCCTGCTCCCGGGCGTCGGTGCGGACGGACGCGGTATCGCCGTCGCGGACCGCCGAAAGCTCTACATCGACCGCTGTAACACACGGGTGTTCGATCGCCGTCCTCAGTTCGGAGAGGCGTTGTGCGGTATCCGGAGCCTCTCCTCCCTCCCGCTTGAGACGGTTGGTGACAAGGACGGGCAAAGCCCCGTCGTAGGCGCTCAGGGCTGTCAGCCCATCCGAAGCGAGATCCATCCGGAACTCGATGGCGTCGGCATACTCGCGCGCAGCCGGCTCCACTGACAGATCCGGTGTGCTCGCGGCGAGCAGAAACGAGTCAAAGTCCATATCCCGGCTATCCGGGGCCGGCGGAAAAAACCCCTGCGTTCACGTCTCGTCGAGCTGGTCGACGAGGCGTTTGATCTCGTTGCTCTTTGCTGTCTGTTGCTGGTTTGCGGCGGCAATTTGCTGGATCTCTTCGGCAACCACCCCGGCGTTTTCGGCTGTCGAGTCGATCATACTGGCCACCTCTTCGGTGCTTGCAGCCTGGTCGTTGGTCGCGGAGGCGACCTCCTCTGCGCCCTGTGCTGCCTCGGTGACCGCCTCGTCGATGCGCTGAAGAATATCGACCGCCTCGTCGACCTGTCTGATGCCCGCCTCGACCTGCTCGTTTGCTCGTTCGATGCTCTGGACGGTCTCTTGCATGTCGTTTTTGATGTTTGAGACGAGACCTTCGATCTCCGTTGCGTTCTCCTGGGAGTCCTCGGCAAGGGTTTTGACCTCGTCTGCGACCACCGCGAAACCCTCGCCGGCTTCGCCCGCCCGGGCTGCCTCGATCGAGGCGTTGAGTGCCAGCATGTTCGTCTGGTCCGCGATATCGTTTATCACCTCGACGATCTCGTCGATCTCGTTGACGCGATCGCGGAGTTGCCGGACGTCCGCAGAAACCTCGTTGTTTGCCTGATCGACCGCCTGCATGGCATCGATTGCGTCATCGGCGATAGACCGCCCCTCATCCGCCAACTCCCGGGCGTCGGTACTGACCGTCTTGACCTGCGTAGCGCTCGATGCGACCTCCTCGACGGTCGCCGAGAGGTTCGCCACTTCCCCCGAGACCTCCTGCATCGTCTCGGACTGTTCGTTTGCGAGGTCGCTTATCTCCTGAGAGCTGCTTGAGACATCCTCTGACGTCCGGAGCAACTCGTCGATGGCTGCGCCGAGTTCGTCGGTTTGTTCGTCTTTACTCCCCGTGAGCTCGGGTGCACCCTCCGGATTCGTTGAATCAGAAGCCATACATACGGTATATCGCTCAAAAACCCTAAACGTGGGGATGCAGTTATCAGGAGTGATTTTTGAGGAAAAAAACCGGTCGACCTCGCAGCTCTCAGAGAGCGAGTTACGCGACCGGGAGGTCCTGTTCGGCCTCGAGCAACTCGTGGTAGCGGTTCCGAATGGTGACCTCGGAGATGTCGGCCACTTCGCTGACAGCCGCCTGCGTCGTCTTTTCGTTTGTGAGCAGGGCGGCCGCATACACCGCAGCGGCAGCGAGCCCAACCGGTGACTTGCCGGAGTGGACGCCCTGTTCTTTGGCGTTCTGGAGGAGTTGGCGAGCCCGGCGTTCGGCCTCCTCGGAGAGGCCCAGCGACGAGGCAAACCGGGGTACGTAGCTCTCAGGGTCAGCGGGCTTGACCTCGAGCCCGAGTTCGCGAACGACGTAGCGGTAGGTGCGTGCGATCTCGCTTTTTTCGACGCGGGAGACCTCCGTGATCTCGTCGAGCGACCGGGGAACCCCGGCCTGGCGAGCGGCAGCGTACACCGAGGCCGTAGAGACACCTTCGATGGAGCGGCCGGGCAGGAGGTTCTCGTCGAGAGCACGCCGATAGATGACACTAGCTGTCTCACGGACGTTTTCCGGGAGTCCAAGTGCGCTGGCCATCCGGTCGATCTCGCCAAGGGCCTGTTTGAGGTTGCGTTCCTTGGAGTCACGCGTCCGGAACCGCTCGTTCCACTTGCGCAAACGCTGCATCTTTTTGCGCTGTTTCGCACCGAGCGCGTTTCCGTACGCGTCCTTGTCGCGCCAGTCAATGTTCGTTGATAGACCCTTGTCGTGCATCATGTTGGTGGTCGGCGCGCCGACACGGGATTTCTCGTCTTTCTCCTTGGCGTCAAATGCGCGCCATTCGGGGCCGCGGTCGACGGAGTCCTCCTCGACGACCAGGCCACACTCCTGGCAGATCGTCTCGCCGTGTTCGTCGTCGACAACCAGGGTTCCGCTACACTCCGGGCAGTCCAAGCTGGTCGATTCCTCTGTTTCAGTCTGCTCCGTTTCCTCTGTTCGTGTCCGTGTATTTGGGTTACTCATTGTGGGGGCAATGTGCTATCCGGGCAGGTTCCTTTTGGAAAAATCCCGGGATATTAGCTGAATATATGTTAGTGCGAAATATATTTAAACTTTTTGGGAGCGACCGTTCGAGGCCTGTCAGACAGCCGGAAACGTCGGTATCCGATCACACTATCTGTTCCATTAAGTTTGACTGTCGTTCGCATGCCCTCTCGAATCTGCACGTCTCAGCCCTTCTCGGTTCGGATTACCGGAAGATGGTATTCAATGGGTTTCGTTGGGCCGGATCCGGGTCGCCCGCGCCGTTTGAGGCCGTACAAACCGAACAGATACCGCCTCTGGTCGGTACGGTCCCACCAACGTTATGTACACGTCTTACATGAACACAGTGTATGAGCACGCTCACGACGGTTGGACTGGTACTTGGAGGCGCAATCCTGTTGTTTTCCGGGGCTGCGCTCTCGATATATGGGGTTGGACTGCTTGGGATGGCAATCGGTAGCGGGGCAGGGTACCTGTTCTCACCGTCGGTAGCCGACGCTGCCGGCGTGGGGGATACGGTCGGACTGGTTCTTGCAATCCCGCTCGGGGCGGTAGCAGGGGTCTTGCTGACGTACGCCCTACTGTCGCTTGCGATCGCCGCATTGAGCTTCGTGATCGGTATTATCTTTGGACTGAACGTCGTCGTGCCCATGCTCGATGACCCCTCACTTGTGGTGGAGGCCGGCGGAGCACTCGCTGCTGGCCTTGTCATCGCGGGAATCGGGATGTTTTTGACCCGGACCATGATGGTGCTTGTCACCTCGTTTATCGGTGCCTCGCTCGCCTCACGGTCGCTGACGATGACCGAATTCGAGGCTGCACAGGACGGGGTCACGCTTGATCCGCTCATCTTCGATATGAGTGAACCGATCTTTGCTGGTCTTTTCATCCTTGGCATACTATCGCAGCTGGGTCTGTTCAAACTGGGCTACGTCACGAAGCTCACAGCACTTCTGCCGGGGGCGACGGTGCTTCGGGACGAGGGCGTCGGCGAGGACGACAAGGCGGATGTCAACATGTGATCGGGTCGCACAAGGACACGCGGCCCGAAATTGCGGAATCGGCACACACCGATCCCGAGACAACAGTTTCCCCTGGAGCAGTCTGCGGGGCGACGGCGGTGGACATGAACGTCACGACACTCGACAGCGTACTCGTAGAGCCCTACAGCGCCGTTACCACAGACAGAGTGCAAAAGGGGCCGAGAGGCTTCGGGAGGGGGCGGCCACATCCACCAAGCCGGAGTGACACGGTCGTCACTGACAAAAACAACTATACCCGTCGAGGTTAGATTACGTATATGTCTCTGACAGATCACACTATCAACGGAATCGTGTCGCTTCTCGTCAGCGTCGGGTTCACCGCTCTCACCGCAGATGAAGAGCCCTGGGACCGCAACGAGCTACTTCTATCGGTTGCGGTTTCGGCGTTTCTGTCCGGATTTTTCACCAGCTACTTCGCGGCCAAGGACTGACGGGATCAGTCAGCACCTTCGAATTCGACGGTCGCAAACTGCTTGAGTTGCTCGGCCTTTGGCAGTGACTCGTGTGGCCGATCGACGACGACAGCACCAGCCCGCTGGTCGCCGATCCCGGGGATCGCTGTCAGTTCGTCCATCGACGCGCTGTTGACATCGAGCGGGTAGGGGACGCCGGTGACTGATCTGTAGCCGTGATCGGTTATTGCCACGTCGACGACCGATCCGAGCGGTCGTTCGCCTGGAACCGCAACGAGAAGCGGATACGTCCCGAGCTGGCGGCCGAAGGTCCGGCCGTCCTGGTGGTACTCGAGATGGACGTTCTCCAAAACAGTTCCTTGTGGGGCAACGCGTTGGAGCATCGGGTTGTCGATCTCCTCACGGATCTCGCGTTTGTACTGTTTGAACTGCTGGTTGTGATCGTGGGCAATCTCGGCACCGGTTTCGGACATCTCGGTGCCGGCAAAGGCCATGACCTGCCTGATATTGATCCGGCGGAGCATGAGGCCGGCGTCGTAGATGCGCTGGAGGAACTGTCGGTTGTGCTCGAAGGTTTCTGCGCGCTCGCCTTTGAGTCCGTGGACGAGGTTGATCCCTGGCAACAGTTTCGGGAGGCGCCGGGTGCCATCGTCGGGCCCGTTCGTTTCGGCGGGATCGCCCGGACGCCACCCGGCTTCCTCGTTGACTATCTCCACAGCACGGAAACACTCCTCGGCGGTCACGTTGAGATTGTTTTCCTCCTGAACGAGCGGGTCGGCTGACTCGAGACCGAATGCAGCGGTGTCACCCGGTGTATTGTGTTCGGCGATGATGCGGATACCCTCGCGGGACCTCTCGGGCCACTCGACGATGGTGATCGGGTTCATATTGTCGAGATGGAGTGTACGGAGGTCCGGAACGGCATCCCGGATACCCTGATAGAGGTTCCGGAGTGCGTCGGGGCAGGGGGCTTTGCCGTTACCACCGTAGGCAAGAATGTCAGCCTGTCGGCCCAGCCGGAAATGACGAACACCGTGGTCAGCGAGCGCCGAGACCTCGCCGACGACAGAGGCCGGGGAACGGAAGGTCGGATCGGCGCCGTAGAGTGGTTCGGTACAGAAAGAACACCGGTACGGACAGCCCCGCGAGGTCTCCATCTCGCAGATGAGATACTCCGGGTGGTTCGGGTGGTCGGTCACGACAAACGCTCCCTGTCGCGCCCATCGAGTGATCTCCTCGTTGTCCCGCATCCTGTCGCTGAAACCCTCCATGCCGCCGTGGACGAGATCGTAAACGGCGGCCTCCACGTCGCCTTTGGCAACGAAGTCGTAGTCGAGATCGTCGCGTTCGGTTTCGGTTGCGCCCTCGTTTTGCTCGCCGACCCCGAACCGGACCGGCCCACCCATCAGCGTCGACCCCTCGGCGGTCCAGGCGATCCGCCTGACCTCTTCCGGTTCGGCTGGTGTCCCGCCGACGTACTTGCCAGGGACGGTCATCCCGCCGACGTAGACGACGAGATCCGCCCTCTCGACCGATCGCCACCGCTTGGACTCCTCGCGCAGCGCATCGATTGTGTGATACGAGATCCCAGCCCGGGACACGCCGGCATCCACGAGCGCACCGGCCACGTATCGGGGATACGTGGAGATGTACGGCGGCACGCCGAAGTGTGCCGGCTCGTCGACGTACCCATCGACGATTGTCACCTGCAGGTCGCTGGGCGCTTTCATACCCCGTTGTAGCTACTCGACACTCAAAACGATGTCTACTCCGTGGTTATAGGCCAGGGGTCGTCGAACACGGGCTCTGCCGGGGCCCGCAGGTGTCCGTCAGAAAGATAAAACAGGGAGAATGAGAAGGCAACGAATACAAAATCCGTTCTGTTGATTTCGCCTGAAGAAGCTATGCGTTGACCGCGTCAGTTGCTTCCTCGGCCATCTCCTCGACCTGGGACTGGATCTCGTCGACTTGCTCGGCTGCCTGGTCGACAACCTCGATTGACTGGGCCTCGAGGTCCTCGTGGGCTTGCACAAACATGTCGACCTGCTCTTCGAGTGCAGTTAGATATTCGCTGGTTATCTCATCGTTGCTCTCCACTGCGGCATCCAGTTCGGCGAACATCTCGTCGAAGGCCTGTTCGTGACCGGCGAGGAGTTGGTCGTAGCTTTCGTCTACGGTGTCTTTCATCTCCTCGACTGTGGCGTCGGCCCCGGGCACGCCTGCCATCATCGTATCGAGGGCGCTGTGAACGGCGTCCTGCTGAGCCTCGACGGCACGTCGCTGGACTGACTCCTGATTTTCGAGTCCGTCGGCCATCGCCTGTGTCAACTGATTCTGGAAGTCGACACTCTGCTGGATCGCTTCCTGCGTCTGTTCGATCGCTTGGCGCTGCATCCCGAAGCTCATGGTGACCGGTGTTGTGTAGTCAAACATCCTATACTACAATAAACCGCGCACCTCGTATAAGCGTTGCGTTTGATACCATCCAATACCATCTCATGCCATAGCGCCCCTGTTCGTGAGCCCAGCCGAGAGCATGCTGGTAACAAACGGTCGGTACCGTCCGGGGACTGTGGCATCCGACCGGCCGTTTCGGATAGAACTGACCCCCGTCTTAGGGCCGACGCCCGTGTTGTTTAAACACACTAAACGAACTAGGGGATAACTAAATTATAAATAGTGAAGTTTATTACCACCGCTTCACATGGTGTAGGTATGAGAATGGCAAAAAGCGCAGAGGAGTCGTTTACCGATCAGTCGTTCCCGACGACGAAAACAGAGTTTCTCGAAGAGCACGGTGACGTGGAGGTGGAACTGCCAAATGGCGCGGTAACACTGAGTGAGGTTCTCGATCCGTTTCCGGACGAGGAGTACGCGACCGAGGAAGACCTCCGATTCGCAACCTACGGTGCGCTCGGCGAGGATGCCATCGGGCGCAAGGGGTACAGCGACCGTGACCCGTGCTGTCCTGGCGAGCAGGGTCACGATCACGTTTCCCTGTAAGATCCGACCTACCCGTCCCGTCCAATGTGTGGCCAGCGGGGACTGTCCCGGTACACCACAGATGGTCACATACGAGTGGGCGTGAGCGGTTCGTCCAACCCCATGGCCGCGTTGGTTCTCTCGACGCTCCGTTCCCGCGATGTCGTCTCGAGTACCGCGCGGATCGCGTCGACATTTTCGGGCACGACATCCGACTCCTGGTGGATCGCCTGAAACAGGTACAGATCCGGCCCCACCATCGAGAGTGATTCGCCCCAGATACAGTTCTCCCAGATATCCCCGCGCGGCCGGCCGGCGTCCTGTGCGAGTTCCGTGATCGCGCCTGCCCCCTCCAGGCCGAGCCACTCCGGGATCACGAAGGTTCGCCGTTCCGCTTCGAGCAGTTCACGGACCGCCTCGGCGTTTGGCTGCGAACCGAGCGTAACGTTGACGCTATGCATATGCATCAGCGTCGCTGGAACCTTCAGTCCCAACGTGTCGATCGACAGATCGGGAAAGATCGTGTTTACGTCCGGGCCGTGGTGTGACGGCAATGACACGGGGTTCGGGAGGATGTCGTTGATCGGGCCACGGTTTGACTGTGCGGGATCACCCCCCCGGCGAACGAGCGTCACACGGACCTTTCGAACCCCGTAGGCCTCACGAAGCGGTGCGATCAAGCGGGAGAGGCCGGTCGTGTTACACGATACGACACGAACGATATCAGCCCCTGCGACCGCCTCGAAGTTCGCACGGGCGTTGAAACTCGCATCGACCGCCTCCGCGTCCTCGCCGCCTTGTAACAACGCCGGCGTGTCGTACCGTCGGTACATCGACACGTTGTCCGCCCCGACTCCGGAGGGACAGGCGTCCACGACGACATCACTTTTTTCCACCAGCTCTGTGACCTCGCCGGCGATCTCTATCCCCGCCTCCTCGAAGCGATGTTTCCGCTCTTCGATGGCAGCATACAGGTCGAACCCTTTTTTTACAGCGGCGCTTGCCTCGAAGTTCGGCCTCGTCTTGGCCACGCCGGCGACCCGCATGTCTGGCTGCTTGCACACCGCGTCCGCAACACGTTTTCCGATCGTCCCGTACCCGTTGACAGCGACCTCGATCATGTGCCAGCGTTCGACTGACCGCCGCTTATCGCTTGCGTTTGCCCTGCCGACGAACAACTCACCTGTTGTGTTGGCCGCTGGCAATCGGTAATTCGAGGGAAAATACTGCCCCGCCGAGGGCTTCGTCGGCCCCGGTTGTGGACGCGCTATCTTCGACCGACACGTCACCGCCGTACCGTTTGACCAGTGTGTGAACCAGATACAGTCCGAGTCCGGTTCCGCTGCTGTCGAGTCCCTGCTTCCCTTCCTCGAATATCTCGGCTTTTCGTTCGTCGGCGATCCCCGGTCCGTTGTCCGCAACGGTTATGACGACGTTGTCACCGCGCCTGGTTGCCGAGACAGTTATCTTGGGGATCTCCTTGTCGTTGTGCTCGATGGCGTTGGTGAGTAGATTCCGAAACACGGATTCGAGCATATCGTCGGCTTGCACCCGGATGTCCGGAACGGGACCGTCAGTCGTGACAAGCGCGGTATCGTAGGTGTCCCGTATCTCCGAGATTTCGTTTTCCAGAACGTACCGGCAGTTGACCGGCTTCAGATCTGCTTCGGCCTGTAGCATGGCCTCGGCAACCTCGCGTGCACTGTCGGTTATTTCGATCGCACTGCGGGTACTGTCGAGTATCTTCCCGATATAGTCGTTCCCACCATCGTCGAGTTGCCTTTCGAGTGCGTCTGCGTAACTCAACACGATCTGTAGATCGTTGCGGATGTCGTGGCGCACGACCTGATTGAGCACCTCGAGGTTGTCACGTTGCTCCTGAAGTCTCTGCTCGAACTCCTTGCGTTCGGTAATGTCTTGCAACACCCCGTCGAAGTACGCCGTCCCGTCGTCGTGCGTGGCAATCGCGGTTATCAAGCCCCAGAATGGTTCCCCGGTGAGTGTCTCGAGTTTTACTTCGACCTCGGTGAGGATCCCGCGGTCTCTGAGACGTTCGACAAACACATTGCGGTCCTCGGGATCGGTGAACAGCTGCTCTACGTCCGTCGAGAGCAACTCCTCGGCGGAATCGGCGTCGAACATCGCAACCGTCGCCGGGTTCACCTCGACGAACTCCCCGGGTGTGTCGGCGGTCGACCGGTAGATCCCCACCGGCACGTTTTCGACCAGTTCCTTGTATCGCTGCAGCTCCCGTTCGTACGTTCTCAGCTCGGTCACGTCCCGGGCGTATCCAAGTATCGCCTCCTCGCCGGTCCCGGCGGTCTCGTAGGGGATCCTTGTCGTCTGGAGGATCCGCTCGTCCCCTTCAGCAGTCATCATCGTCTCCTCCCCGACGTGTCTCGGCTCCCCACCGTCCAGTATCTCCCGGTCGTGCGCACGGAACCTCTCCGCGTCCTCGGCGGATGGGAGCACGTCCCGGTCGGTTTTGCCTTCCACCTCTTCGGACGTCAACCCGTAATACCCCGCGGTCGTCTCGTTGGCGAGGATGTACTCACCCGCCTCGTTTTTCGCAAATATCAGGTCCGGGACCATGTCGATCACCTGCCGCAACTCGGCACGGGCCTGCACGAGTTCCGTTTCGTATTCCTTTCGCTCGTCGATGTCGATGTGAATGCCGACCGCACGACGTGGTGTCCCGTCATCGTCGCGGTCGACGATTTCCCCGATAGACTGGACCCATTTCCATCCGCCGGAGGCCGTCTGTAGACGATGTTCCGAGGCATAATAGTCCGTCTCTCCGGCTATGTGTGCTTCGATTTCCGCATCCACATCAGGCATGTCGTCCTGATGGATTCGCTGTTCCCAGGCGTCGATGTGCGGTTCGATTTCCGACGGCGAGTAGCCGAGCATCTCCGCCCACTGGTCGTTGAACTCTATCTTGCCGGTCTGGAGATTCCAGTCCCACACGCCGAGTGTGGCTCCCTCGATGGCGAGTTCCAGTCGCTCGGTGAGCCGTTGAAGCTTCCGCTCCCGTTGTCGCTGGCGGGTAATGTCCCTGACGACGGCGAGAAACCTGATCTCCCCGCTGACCTCGAGTTTGGTAACCCAGATCTCGACCGGAAAGGTCGACCCGTCCTTGCGCTCCTGGGTCCCATCCATCGTGACCGTCTCCCCAACCGTTTGTTGCTGCCACGTCTCCTGTGTCTGTTCGGGATCGTGGGTCGTCTCGATGTCGCTCAAACCCATCGAACACAACTGCTCGCGCGGATAGCCAAGCGTCTCGACTGCTCGTTTGTTCACCTCGAGAATACTTCCGGTTTCGTCGTGGACAAAGATGGCGTCGGGACACTCCTCGAAAAAGGTCCGAAAGCGAGAGCCGTTCAGTTCGAGTTCGTCCGTTCTGGTGACCCGCGCGTGAGCCGCGGCGATTCGCTCCCCGAGCTGTTCGAGACGGCCAACGTCGAATGCGTCTGTCCGGTCTGCGTGGATATTTAATACGCCGTATGACCCCCCGTCACACGCGAGTGGGACGGCAGCGATCGAGACGGCCCCGTGCTCGCTCATCCACTCGAACGGGGGTTCGCTGGCCGGATTGGCAGCGACGTGTTGTTCCCTCTGGACACACCCAGTCTGTACGGCCCGCTCTGTCGGCCCAGGGTCCTGGCCTCTGTTCGTGCTGATATCGATCTCGTCGAGTTGTTCAGCCCGGTTGCCTGCCCCCGCCCGCGGGACAATGTGTCCGTCTGCTCGGTGTTGGCCGATCCATACGAACTCGTATGGCTCACACGCCAGAACTGCCTCGCATACCGTTTCGTCGATTTCCTCGCGGGTTTGTGCCCGCGCGAGTTCGGCCCCGAGAGTTTCCGAGAGCGCTGCTGTGCGCTCGGCCTGTCGGGTGCGTTCCTGGAGAATGTCTCTCTCGATGGCGTGGGCCACCCGGACGGCGAGAGCGTCGTCGCTTTCCCCCGCTACCGACTCCACCCGACCTTCCAGGCCGTCCGGAATCCACCCGTCGTCCTCGCGGCCGTACGAGAGCACCCTCACGGCTGGCCGTTCCCGGAGTTGTGGGAGTAGCCCCTCAACGGCCTCGAATGTGATCTCGGGTCCCACGAGCACCCGGTCGACGGTCGCTTCACGGAGCGCAGTCGACGCCTCCTCCCCGTCCTGCACGGTCCGAACTGTCGGTACTGTCTCCAGTTCCGAGAGTTCGCTGATGACCCGTTCGGTCATCTCGGTGTCCCTACACAGATAGGGCAGACAATCCCCCATTGGCAAACGCTTGCTGCTTTGGCAATTCAATCTTTTGATACTGTGGGCCCGTAGTTTCATTGTTCGGGCGGTCGATCACCGACACATGGACTTTGAGGTGATTCAGGGGGATATTGCAGAGGAGTCCGCAGACGTGCTCGTAAACGCCGCCGGGACGAGCCTCCAGATGGGTTCTGGCGTCGCGGGGGCGCTCCGTCGCAAGGCAGGCCAGGAAATAAACGAGGAAGCTGTCGAGAAAGGACCTGTCGACCTGGGTGCGGTGGCGGTGACCGACGCCTACGCACTCGATGCAGCGTGGGTCATCCACGCGGCCGCGATGCCACATTACGGCGACGGCAGGGCCACCGCCGAGAGCATCGCAGACGCAACCCGGAACACACTCCGACGCGCGGACGAACTGGGTGCCGAGTCACTCGTCATGCCTGCGCTTGGCTGTGGTGTTGCTGGCTTTGCTCTCGCCGAGGGCGCGCGGATTATCGGTGACGGTATCCAGGCTTACAGCCCGGAGTCGCTCTCGGACGTCCGCCTGATCGCCTACAGTGACGAGGAGTACGAGACGATCAAACGGGTCGCCGAGGGCGTGACAGGTGGGGCCGAGTGACAGACGAACTCGGAGCGAGCGCGAGCTAGTTTTTCGTGATACTGCTGTCGGCGACGATGTCCTCGCGAACATCGGTGTCCAGGTCGATTGCCCTGACCAGATCGACGAGTTCGCGGATCTTCGGGAACGTGTACACCGTCAGATCGACGTCAGTTTCCGTGGTCGTGATCTTGGAGTCGAGCACGAAGACGATCTCCTCGTCGGGCCAGCCGCCCATCTTCTCTATTATCCTGTGGCTCGGACCGTAGGTGAAGTTTGGCGTACTCATATCGATGGTCGTATCCAGCACGTTCGCCCATCCGTCGATGTATCCCGAGGTCATGATGTTGCCGATCTCCTGGATCGCGGAGCGTTCCATCTCGGAGAACCCGCCGCTCTCGCTTCCTTCGCCGGGGATCATCGACTGTGCGAGTTGCTTGCTATCGACCGGATCGAGCAAAAAGAGGACGTACCCGTACGGCCGCCCCGTCAGCTGGACGTGGATTCCGACCTGTTTTTCTGTGCCCAGGTGAGTTTTTACGTCGTCCATATGCATCAGATTGATCTTTGCCACCTCGGTCTCTGCATCCAGTCCCGACATCTGGCTCAGGCTCTCGGCGACCCGTTTCGAGCCCTCCTTGGATATCTTGTTGAACAGATCGAGTTTCCGAACGTCGACCTCAAAGCCCATACTTCGGTGTGGGTAGCCTGGGGTGTAAACTCTCCGGTCCATTTTACCGAAAACAGCGTTCTGGCACATCGACTGCGGGATCAGATCGGGTGGTACCAACCGGGGCGCTACATCCCCTCAAGCTGTCCCTCACGGATCGCTCGTTCGGCGTCTGCGAGTGTCGCTTTCGGATCGAACGCCTCTATGATTGCTTCGAGGTCCGCTGAAGAGTCACGCAACTCCCGAGCGTGGGCGGTTACGTTCGGAATCGCCCGGATGATATTGTCCACGATCGGGACCGATGCGCTCTGTGCGGATCGAGAGAGCGGGTTGAGGTCGACGACAATCTCCGTTTTGCCCGTCGCGGCGAGTGCCTCTGCCCGGTCGCCGTCTTCCAGTGGCACGAGGACCACGTCGGCCGCGTGGATCCCGTCGGCATCGACCTTTGCCCGCTCGTGGTCGAGCCCGGGAATCCGGGCGTCGGCCTCCAGACCTTTCACCGACTCGGCGCCGTGTTCCCGGAGGTGTGTCGCGATCGCTTCCATCCGTTCCGGTGTCCGATTGAACAGATTCACCTCGATGTCCGCACCCACCGCCTCCCCGAGTTCGACCGTCTCCTCGGGGACCAGTGCGGCAACGTTGCCGTTGACCGAGAGGACCGGGCGCTTTGCACGCAACAGATGTGTGGCACCCACACGTGCGGCCTCGTCGGCGCTCGAAAGTGTTCGCTCCCCGAGCAGGTAGTCAAACGTCTCGCCACGCCCCTGTGCGATCAACCCCTGCTGGCTCGTGATCCCCTTCTCGACGCCCGTCTCGATACGGTGGCGCGTCAGCAACGACTCGTACCGGGGATGACTCTCCGGTATCTCGATTTCGCTCATACCGGACCACCGCACTCGACCGACGAAAGCCCGTCGTTGTGCCTCTCACACCTCGGGTGCAGTCGTCCCCCTCCGTGGCCTCTCCCGTGCTGATTCCTGCAACTATTGATGAATGGTAGCGACACCGGTTCAGCGGCTCCTCTTACCGAGACAGGTCGTCACGGCGGTACGGATTCGTGACGATCACGTCAGGGTTCGAGGATCGCGCCCGCGGGATGGATACGACAGTGTTCGGCGTCGTACCCTGCCTCCGACAGCCCCGAGTCGAGTGCGATCACCGTCTCCCCGAGCATCGCCATCGCAGCCTCGCCCTCCACTTCGATGACATCCGTGATCACCTCCCGAACGGCGTCGGTCAACAGTCCGGATTCGCGTGCGAACTCGCGTGACGCCCGCATGAACGTCTCAAGGGTCGGTTCCCCGACCACCCGGGACAGCGCCTGCCTACCGGCTTCCGTGAGTCGCTCCGTGTCCCCGGAGAGCACCTCGTCGGTCGACAGACCACCGATGACGTGATACTCGATTGCGCTACGTGCCGGAATCGCGTCGATTTTGTTGTCCTGTGGCCCACCCGGTTCGAGACGGATCGGGATCCCCCCTCTGGCCTGTGCCACCACATCACCCAGGCCCGTGCCGGCCTGTACCTCCGCCCCGTGTGCGATGGTGATCAATTCGTTTTCCGAGAGCCGCCGGTCGAAGACATCGTTGACCGCCACGGCCCCGCCAAGCGCCATCGCACCCGAGACGCCGAACCCGGCGCCGAGCGGGAGATCCGTCACCCCGCGGATCTCCGCCGGGACCTCCATAGTCTTCAACACCCGCTCGACGGCTTCCATCCCGATCTCATCGCCGTTCAACACGACACGTGGCTCCTCGGCCGGCTGTGCGGTTACGGTCACACCCTCCGACAGCGTGATCCCGCCACCTCGGGAACCGGCTTTCGTCGGGTCCGGATCGGGGTTGGTGGTAAAAAAGCCCGTGACGTGTCCGGGCACGAACGTCTGTGCAACGTCTGCCATGCCCTCCTTTCGTGTGCCCACTGGCTTAGTGTCAGCGCTTGCCGACCAGCTCGTAACCGCTGGCTGTGAG
>JAQCMX010000168.1 GCA_028274885.1 Haloarculaceae archaeon | reverse complement strand
ATCCGGGACGAACGCCCGGACAGCGAGTGGGTACTTGGCTTTGGCTACGACGAGAGTCGGTGGGACGGCGAGTATCTCGGCCGGGAGGACCTCGAGACGGTCAGCGACGAGCGCCCGGTCGCGGCCTTTCGGGAGGATCTGCACCTCGCCTCGCTCAACAGTGTCGCGATCGAGCGTTACCGCGGGGAGATGCCCGACTGCGACGTTCACACTGCGGGCGGGGAGCCGACAGGTGTGGTCGTGGAGGATGCGCTCGAGGTGGTCTGGGGGGAAATTCGGGACGATCCCAACCGGACCCGCGAGTATCTGGAGATCGCTCAGCGGCTTGCCAACCGCCGGGGTGTGACGAGCGTCCACGAGATGGTACGCCACTCCCACGCCCCCCGGATCTACCGTGACCTCGACAACGCAGGAGCGCTGACGCTCCGGGTGCGGCTGAACTACTGGGCCGATCACCTCGATGCTGTGCTGGAGACTGGCCTGCGGACCAACCACGGCGGTGACCGTCTCCAGGTTGGGGGGATCAAAACCTACGTAGACGGTAGTATCGGCAGCCGGACGGCACGCCTCTCGGAGCCCTACGCCGACACCGGAGGGGAACCGGCCGATCGCTCCGGCGGAGACGACAGTGGCGGCAAGGATTCGAGCACAGACGACCGCGGCGAGTGGGTCGTACCACCGGCAAAACTCGAATCGCTCGTCGAACGGGCCGACGAGGCCGGACTCCAGGTGGCGATGCACGCGATCGGCGACGAGGCAATCACGGCAGCACTCGACGCGCTCGAGGGGACGTCAGGGGAACGTCACCGAATCGAGCACGCAGAGGTGTTGACAGACGATCTGATCGACCGCCTCGCCACGACGGACGTGGTCGTCTCCGTGCAACCGAACTTTCTCAAGTGGGCAGGGGAGAGCGGCCTGTACGAGCAACGACTCGGTGACAGTCGGCGCCGCGAGACGAACCGCCTGGGCCGACTGGCGGCGGTCGGTGCGCGACTGGCCTTCGGAAGCGACTGTATGCCGCTGGATCCACTCGCCGGCGTCGAAGAGGTCGTCACGGCACCGGAGTCTGGGCAGCGACTCCCCGTCACGGATGCACTCCGCGCGTACACGAGCGGCGGGGCCTACGCCGGGTACGACGAAGGCCGCATGGGGGCCATCGAGACCGGGCGGTGTGCGGATCTGGTCGCACTTACCGAGTCGCCCTGGGAGAGCGACGCGATCGGGGACATCGGGGTCGATCTCACCGTGGTGGGCGGGGACGTGGTCTACGATGGCCGGTGAGACACGTATGCGCGTCCGAGGGGAGAACCACAGGGCAAGGGAGGAAGGTGGCAGAGACTACCCGAGGGTTCGGACAACCGTTGGCTCGGCCTCGATCTGTATCTCCGTCGCGGTGCAGTTGCCCGGGGATCGCTCCGTCACCGCCGTGGGGATGTCCTGGCCCGAGAAGGCGCCAAGTAGGAGTCTGATCGGGCCGCCGTGTGTAACCACCAGTGTGGTCTCGTCGTGGGCGCGGTCAAGGAGGCGGTCCCAGGCGTCGGTGACCCGTTCGTGGACGGCACGCAGAGATTCGCCGCATTCAGGCTGTTCCCGGACGTCCCGGGTAGTGTCGGGCACGAACGCGGGGAACCGCGCGCGGAGTGTCTCCCGGTCTAACCCCTGATAGACCCCCACGTCGCGTTCGCGCCATCCGGGGTCGAACCGTGGCTCTGTGCCGAGGCCGCCTGCAAGGAGTATCGCCGCGGTCTCGCGGGCACGGCGGAGATCCGAGGCCACGAACTGATCGAACGCGTAGCGATCGGCGAGGGTCGCCCCGAGTTTCCGGGCCTGCCGTCGCCCGCGGCCGTTCAGTTCCACCGGCGCCCAGCCCTGGACGCGGCTGTCACGGTTCCAGTCAGTCTCACCGTGTCTGACGAGGACGACAGTGGTCGACGCCACAGACGACAGTTGGACGCGAGCGGGATTAGTTCAGGGGCGGGTGAGTCAAAACGGTCCCCGGACGTGTGGCCGGTAAAAACGAAAATTTATACGAACCACAACCCACCGAACGCATATGGACGTGCGTTCGTCGGTAGTACGATAGCCCCTCGGCGTCGCTCCGGGGGGAGTCCTGTGTCTTTTCACAGTCCACCAGCCGACACTGGACGCACAGGAGTGAGTTCGATCACCCATGAGTGAGTTACCAGACACCTACGATCCGGATAGCGTCGAGCGGAAGTGGCGAGAGGAGTGGCACGAGCGGGGAATCGCCGGGTACGAGGACACCGGCGCGACCGACTACGTCATCGACACGCCACCTCCCTACCCGACTGGCAATCTCCACATCGGAAACGCGCTTGGCTGGTGTTACATGGACTTTGCCGCCAGGTACCACCGACTGATCGGTGACGACGTGCTCTTCC
>JAQCMX010000164.1 GCA_028274885.1 Haloarculaceae archaeon | reverse complement strand
GGCGATCCTTGTAGCCCCGGTCTACGGTGGGGCCGGGACTGCCGGACTACTCGCGGCCGGTGGCGTTATCCTGCCCATCGTCCGACACGCCGAGACCGCCGATGGCGTCGGCAACGTGACGACAGTCTGGCTGTCGGCGTTCCGGATGGTCGTTCGGTCACAGATTGGGCGATGACGAACACAGACTCCACCGTCTCGGACCGTGCGCAATGACTGCCAAGCCCGGAACGTTGAAACCCTGTGACGGCTACGTCAGAAGTATGCACATTCGGACAGCGGTCGTACTGGCGGCCGGCGAGGGGACCCGCCTCCAGCCCCTGACGAGCTACCGCCCAAAACCGATGTTGCCCGCCGCGAACCGCCCAATTCTCGAACATGTTCTCGACGCGCTGGTTGACGCTGGCGTGGAGCGACTTGTTCTCGTCGTCGGATATCGACGCAGACGTGTCCAGGAACACGTGGGCCCGTCGTACCGTGACGTCCCGGTGAGGTATATCAGACAGGAGAAACAACTCGGGAGCGGGCACGCACTCCTGCAGGCCGAATCTGCCGTCGAAAACCGGACAATCGTGGTCAACGGGGACCGACTTATCGAGGCGGACGCGGTCTCGGCGGTCGCAGAGACGTTCGAGCGCGACACCGCGGACGCCGCCGTGGCGGTCGTCGAGCGCGACGACGCCGGCGAGTACGGAGCGGTCAGACTGGAAGACCGCGACATCGTGGAACTGGTCGAGAAACCCCGGACCGGCAACTACCGGCTCATCAACGCGGGTATCTACGCGTTCGACCGGTCGATCTTCGAGCGGATCGAGAACACCCCGCGCGAGGCAGGGGAACTGGCGCTCCCGGAGACAATCAGCCGGATGCTCGAAGCAAAGCGCGTGCGGGGCGTGCGAACCGACGGTCTCTGGGTCGATGCGACCTACCCGTGGGATCTGCTGGAAATGGCGACCGAGGTCCTGGTTCGTGGCCGGATCGCCGAACGGAAGCGACAGACTGGTCTCTGGGTCCACGGGGACGCACTCGTCAGCGACGATGCGGCGCTTCGGCCGCCGGCGGTGGTGAGTGCAGACAGTGAAATCGGGCCGGGAAGCGTGGTCGGCCCCAACGTTGCGCTCGGCCAGAACGGCACTGTCGGGGCAAACGCGACTATCGAGCGAGCGGTCCTCGGGACGGGCAGTCGGGTCGGCCACGGCGCGACGGTCGTGGACGCTGTGCTCGGTCAGCACGCGACACTGGGCGTCGACACGACCATTCCGGGTGGCCCTGCCGACGTCCGTGTCGGCCATGAGGTGTTCGAGGGCCAGCGACTCGGTGCTGTCCTCGGGGACCGGGTCGAGGCGGGTGGTGCGGTCAGCTTTGCCCCCGGTACACTCGTTGGAACCGACGCCTCGATCGGTCCCAACGCCCACGTCAGTGGCCACGTACCCGACGACGCGGAGGTGGTGCGATGACATCTGTCCCTGGAACCAGCCCTCCGAGATGGAAAAAAAGCGGGGGAGGGGGCTAAAGGATGTGTGGGATCATCGGGTGTGTGGGTCGTGGCAAAGACACGCTGGGGACGCTGGTCCACGGGCTGGAGAAACTCGAATACCGGGGCTACGACTCCGCCGGGGTCGCGCTCGGCGGAGCGGAACTGTCGGTCTGCAGATCGAGCGGAAAGATCGGGGCATTCAAGAAGGTCCTGACAGAGCGTGACATCGCAGGTCCACTCGGCATCGGCCATACCCGCTGGAGCACCCACGGACCGCCGACCGACGAGAACGCACACCCACATTTAGACTGTGCGGGCGAGGTCGCCGTCGTCCACAACGGGATAATCGAGAACTATCGGTCGCTGCGGGACGAACTGGTCGCTGCCGGTCACACCTTCACCAGCGATACCGACACGGAGGTCATCCCACATCTCATCGAAGACGAACGCGACTCGGCGACGGACCCGGAGACGGCGTTCAGAAGTGCAATCGAACGGATAGAGGGCAGTTACGCTATCGTGGCTGTGTTCGCGGGCACGGAACTGTTGCTCGGGGCGCGAAACGATTCCCCGCTCGTGATCGGACTCGACGAGGAGGCGATCTTTCTTGCGAGTGACGTGCCGGCGTTTCGGGACTTCACCGACCGTGTGATCTATCTCGAGGACGGCGAGATCGCACGAGTCGACGGTGGGCTAGAGGTGACAACGGGTGATGGAACCAGGGTCGAGAAAACCGTCAGCCGTGTCGAGTGGGATCCAGAGGAGACCGGAAAAAGTGGGTACGACCACTTCATGTTAAAGGAGATCCACGAACAGCCGCGAGCGCTGCGGCAGTGTCTCAGCGGGCGGGTAGACGAACTCGGAGGAACGGTCGATCTGGGTGACATCGGCGAGCTTCGGCCGTCGGCAGTCCAGTTCGTGGCCTGTGGAACGTCCTATCACGCGGCCTACTACGCCGCGTTGCTGTTCGAGTCAGCGGGCATCCCGGCACAGGCGTACCTGGCAAGCGAGTACGCCACCGCAGTCCCGCCGATTGGTGAGGCACTGGTCGTCGGGATCACACAGAGCGGGGAGACAGCCGACACACTCAGCGCCCTCCGGGAGGCTGACCGTCGGGGAGCCCGGACGCTGGCCGTAACAAATACTGTCGGTTCGACCGCTGACAGAGAGACAGACCACACCATGTACATCCGGTCGGGGCCGGAAATCGGCGTCGCAGCGACGAAGACCTTCGCGGGACAGCTCGTGGCGGTGAACCTCCTGTCACTTGCAACAGGAGAAGGGGAGACACGCCGCCGGGAGATCGTTCCGGCCCTCCGGGACCTGCCAGGGGACGTTCAGTCGGTCCTCGACGACTCCACAGCCGAGGAGATTGCCGCGACCTACCACGATGCGGGGGCGTACTTTTTCATCGGTCGGGGGATCCAGTATCCGGTTGCACTGGAGGGGGCACTGAAACTGAAAGAGATCAGCTACAAGCACGCCGAGGGGTTCGCGGCAGGGGAACTCAAACACGGCCCGCTCGCCCTGGTCCAGGAAGATACGCCGGTGTTTGCCCTCGTGACCGGGGACGACGAGGCAGCAAAAAAGACAGTGGGCAACGTCAAGGAGGTAGAGGCACGGAACGCACCGGTCGTCGCTGTCACGGACAAAAAGAGCGACGTGGCGATGTACGCCGACCACGTACTGGAGATTCCGGATACCCATCCGCGGTCCGGGGCGGTTCTCGCGAACGTCCAGCTCCAGCTGGTCGCCTACCACATCGCAAACCGGCTCGACCGCTCGATCGACAAGCCGAGAAACCTCGCAAAAAGCGTGACGGTGGAGTAACGAGGGCCCTTTTAGGACCCAGATACGGGATAGAAAACGACTTAGCCGGCCTACAGCAAGGGATTTTTGATGCCCCTATCTGATCCGGACCGGAAACTGGTCGTCGAGAAACTGGGCCGCGAGCCAACGCCCGCAGAGGCGGCTCTGTTCGAGAACCTCTGGAGCGAACACTGTGCCTACCGTTCCTCACGGCCGCTGCTCGGAGCCTTCGACTCGGACGGCGAGCGGGTCGTTGTCGGCCCGGGCGACGACGCTGCGGTCGTGGCGCTGCCGACGGCAGACGACGAGACGGTCTATCTCACGCTGGGGATCGAGAGCCACAACCACCCGTCCTACGTGGATCCGTTCGACGGGGCAGCAACCGGGGTCGGCGGGATCGTCCGGGACACCCTCTCGATGGGTGCCACACCAATTGCACTCGCCGACTCGCTGTACTTTGATGAGTTCGAGCGCGAACACGCGCGGTATCTCTTCGAGGGGGTAGTCGAGGGGATCAGCCATTACGGGAACTGCATCGGTGTCCCGACTGTGACTGGGAGCGTCGCCTTCCACGACGACTACGAGGGCAATCCGCTGGTCAACGTCGCCTGTATCGGCCTCATCGAGGATCCCGACAGACTGGTGACGGCCGAGGCCAAGCGGTCGGGTAACAAACTGGTCCTCGTGGGCAACGCAACCGGCCGGGACGGACTGGGCGGGGCCTCGTTCGCCAGCGAGGACCTCTCGGAGGACGCACAGACGGAGGACCGACCCGCGGTACAGGTTGGAGACCCGTACACGGAGAAGTTGCTCATCGAGGCAAACGGGCAGTTGCTCGACGAGGAACTGATCGAGTCGGCCCGCGATCTGGGCGCTGCTGGACTCGGGGGGGCAAGCAGCGAACTGGTCGCGAAAGGCGGACTCGGCGCACGGATCGAACTGGATCACGTCCACCAGCGCGAACCGGGGATGAACGCTCTGGAGATACTCCTCTCGGAGTCCCAGGAGCGGATGTGTTACGAGGTGACCCCCGAAAACGTCGACCGCGTCGGGGAGGTCGCCGACCGGTACGATCTCGGTGCGTCGGTGGTCGGTGAAATAACTGAGGGGAACTACGTTTGTACCTTCGAGGGTGATAAGGTAGTCGACGCAGACGCCGAGTCTCTGGGCGAGGGTGCACCGATGAACGACCTCCGGACGGCCGAACCGGAGACCGCCGGGCGTGATCTTCCGGAGATCGATCCGGGTGTGGCGTTTGAAACCGTCCTCGCCAGTCCGAACACTGCCTCGAAGCGGTGGGTCTACCGTCAGTACGACCACGAGGTCCAGGTCCGGACCGCCGTCGGTCCCGGCGACGACGCCACACTCCTTGCGGTGCGCGAGGCCGGCGTGGGACTGGCGTTTTCGGCCGGCGCGGATCCGAACTGGACCGACGCGGCACCGTACGACGGTGCCAGAGCCGTAGCCCTCGAGAACGCTACCAATCTCGCGGCGAAAGGGGCCACACCGCTTGCCGCCGTGGACTGTCTCAACGGTGGGAACCCCGAGAAGCCGGATGTCTATGGGGGCTTTGCGAACGTGGTGGACGGCCTCGCAGATATGTGTAAAGCCCTCGAGACACCGGTGGTTGGTGGTAACGTCTCGCTATACAACGACTCGCCGGTCGGACCGATACCGCCGACACCAACAGTTGCCCTCGTGGGAACAAAACAGGGGTACGACGCCCCGACGCTCTCGCTGACGGGCGATGGAACACTCCTGCTTGTCGGTGACCTGGCGCTCGCCGGCGAGACAGAGCCACGCCTTGGCGGTTCGGAGTATCTCGCGCAGTTCGGCGGGAGCGACCGGTTCCCGGTGTTGCCAGACGAACCGGATACGCTCGTCGAAACGATCGCAGCGGTGGCCGATTTCGACTCGACGCGCACGACCCACGACGTGAGTCACGGCGGACTCGCGGTCACCCTTGCGGAGATGCTCACCGAAACGGTGGGCGCAAAGATATGGATAGAGCCACAGGGCAACAAACGCGGATCCGTGACAGAGTGGCTGTTCCACGAACAGCCAGGTCGGGTGGTACTGGAGACGACCGCCCCGGCGCGGGTCCGGGAGGCGTTCGACGGCCTGGCGCCGGTCCACCGACTCGGTGAGACCGACCAATCTGGAACCCTCTCCGTAGCCGCCAAAACGGAGATCCCAGACCTCGACGCGACGACGATTACCGACTACCGGTCGGTGATCGAAGACACGTTCGAGTGACGGGGCCGACACGGATTCCCCGACCCACGGATTTATATCGGCACGGTGGGACAACTGATGCATGGAGATTCCGACGGCGATCAGACAGCGCCTCGGAGGCGAAGAGATCGAATCTGCGATCGCCCTCGGCGACGAGGATCTGCTCTGTTTCACCCCGACACGGACGTTACGCTACAGTGGCGAGGGGCTTTTCAGCGACGAATCGGTCGAGATCTACGAACACGACCTGGAGCGACTCGGCGTCTCCACGGGTCGACGCAAAACCGCATTCACCCTCGAATACCTCGATCGGGTGGAGAGTTTCAGCGTTCCCCGTGACCGAGGGGGGGCGGTCCTGGAGCGCCTGCTCGGGAGTGTGCTGCGGGCCGCGGGCGTCGTGGAGGTCGACGAGGAGATCCGGGGTACTTTCCGGTTTAGCGAATTGAGCGTTGTGGTGACCGACGAACGCCTCGTCAAACACGTCGGGTCGTACGTCTGGGATCCCGACTACGAGGAGTTTCGCTACGAGGACGTGACCGGCCTGTCCTTCGAGGACGGGAGCGTCGCGACACAGATCGTGATCTCGACGGCGACCGGCCAGCAGCGAATCAAAACACCGAACGATCAAGCGCCGGTCCTGAGAGAAACACTGCAGGAGGCGATGTTCGCCCACCACGGTGTGGAGTCACTCGACGCGCTGAACGACCGTCTTGGGCCGAGCGGGGGGGCAGACAAAAACTCCGGGGGCGGAGATTTCGAACTCGACGACAGCATCACACCGCTGGTGGGGACAGGCGAAAATGAGGAGCAAAGCCCCGAAGAAAACGGCGGAGAAAGGGAAACGGAAACCGGTATCGACCTCGTCGAAACCGCCGGGACAAAGGCGACAAGCCACACGGACGCGGATGCGAGCACCGACGGATCAGCGGGATCGTCAGCCGTGACAGAACGGATGCCGGACACCCAAGAAGCCAAGCGGGAACGCCACACTGGGGACAGCGCGGATACGACAGCACCTGATACGGGCACGGAGACGCCGAATGAATGGCCGGAGGGGGCAACAAAGGATGGGGGCGTTGGAGATAAAACAGGCGGGAATCAGCGACACGTCGACCCGGCGGACGTCGAGGCGATCGAGGCGCAACTGGCCGCACTGACCGATGTTGTAAAAAAACAGCACACGCTACTCGCAGAGCAACAGGAGAC
>JAQCMX010000161.1 GCA_028274885.1 Haloarculaceae archaeon | reverse complement strand
CGCCAGGAGAGACGACCAGTGTTAGTAGTCCCGGGCAGATTCGAACTGCCGTCAGTGGCTGTCCTCTCGTAGCCGAGTAGGTTCGGCTCCGATCCAAAGGCCACTGTGATTGGCCACTACACTACGGGACTGCAATCCGGTGATTAGCTACGCGCGGTTAATAACGTTACGTCAGCGGCCGCGCCGGACAGACCTGTCAGATCAGATCCTGTTCGTCGAGTTCGTCCATGACGTCGTCGACGAACTCCTCGACGGTCTCGTAGGGAAAATCCCCGCTGAGTTTCGTGTTCAACTCCATGGCTGTCATCGAGAAGTCCCCGGACTCGAATTTCGTCGACGGTCCGTCCGGCAACGCCGGAATCAGACCCATCGGGCTGTCGATCGGATACTCTGCATCCTCGAACGCCGTTATGAACTGTTCGCGGAGGTCGTCGTGGTCGACCATACACTCAACAACGGATACCTGCCTAAAAAAGATTGGAGTCGAGCGAACTGCTCTCCGCCCGAAAATACCGGTGTGTCGGGCCGAACACCCGAGTGGTCCATCAGTTACAGCCAACAGTATGACCACCCCACCAGCAGGACTCCTCGAGGTCGGGATCAGGCCGACAATTAGACTTATCTAAGTAATTACTTAGAGTCACAAGATATATTACTTTGAAATAAGTAAGATTGCGTCAGTGAGCGAGAAGTCGATCGCCGAGAGAACAGACCCCTCCCGGATGCGCCGTCGTCATGTCCTCGCCAGCACCGGGGGTCTCGTTGCCGCACTGGCAGGCTGTGTGGGGGGTAGTTCGGGCAGTTCCGACGACAGCGGGCACGTCGCCGTGGCTTCCTTTTTTACATTCTATGACTTCGCGCGAAAGGTCGCCGACGGCACCTCGGTTTCCGTCCAGAACCTGGTTCCGACCGGTCTCCACGGGCACGGGTGGGAACCGGATCCGTCGGTCACGCGCGACATCGTCGACGCCGACGCCTTCCTCCACGTCGGCCCTGATTTCCAGCCGTGGGCCGACCGAGCAATCAGGACCGTCCGGAACGACGGGGTCGACACTCATCTCGTCAACGTCCGAGCGGGGATCGAACTGATCGATCTCGCGGACACCGTCGGGGAGGAAGAACGGGTGGGGCGGGGAAAGGACCCACACTTCTGGCTTGACCCGGTCCTGGCAAAACAGTCTGTCGACAACATCGTCGAGGGCCTCTCGGAGGTCGTACCCGAAGAGGAGAGTGCGTTCGTGGACAACGCCGACGAGGTGAAAGCGACCCTCGACGAGGTCGATTCCCAGTGGGCCAGGATCTTCGACCGGGCCGAACGTGACGTCGTCTTTCTGGCCGCACACAACGCCTTCGAGTACGTCGCCCGGCGGTACGGCGCCACGATTCAGCCGCTGGTGACCAACCTTGCCGCCAGCAACGACGTTCGGCCCGCGGACATGCGACGTGCACAGGACACGATCACGGCCAACGACATCCGTCACATCGGCGCGGCGGTGTTCGAGCCACGCCGTCCGGCACAACAGCTGCGCAAGGAAACAGCTGTCGAGGCCTACTACCCGGTGACGCCCTACGCCGGGACGACCGAGGAGTGGGTCGACCGTGGGTGGGGCTACTTCGAGATTGCCCGCAATATCAACATGCAGACGTTCAGGATCGTCCTCGATTCGGCACGACCCGACGCCGATTTCGTGGACGAATGGCGGAACTTCGAGTAGTGATCAAAACAGTATGTACGACACGATCCGATCCGAGGCAAATCCAACGGACAGTTCCGAACGGACAGGAACGGTGACTCACCAATGCCACTCGTAGCAGTCGAGAACCTCACGTTTGGGTACACGGCCCACCCCGTTCTGACGGACGTTTCTCTGACCGTCGACTCCGGTGAGTACGTCGGGATGATCGGCCCAAACGGGTCGGGCAAGAGTACGCTGCTGCAGTTGATACTGGGGTTGCACACGCCCGACGAGGGAACCGTCCGACTGTTCGGCCAGCCAGCCCGGGAGTTCGTCGACCGCGAGCGCGTCGGCTACGTCGCTCAGGACGTCACGGAAAACACAAAAGAGATGCCGATCACCGTCGAGGAGGTCGTCCTGATGGGGCGCTTCCCGCGTGCCGGGTTCGGCCGAATCACGGACACAGACCGGGACCAGGCCCGCAAGGCACTGGAGACCGTCGGCATCGACGACCTCGCGGACAGGCGCATCACGACGCTCTCCGGTGGGCAGCGACAACGCGCCTACATCGCACGCGTGCTCGCTGGAGAGGCTGATCTGCTCGTCCTCGACGAACCCACTGTCGGGGTCGACGCCGAGTCCGTGGCGGCGTTTTTCGATCTGCTGGGAGAGCTCAACGAGGCCGGTCTGACCGTGTTGCTCGTCGAACACGACATCGGGGCGGTCCTCGAGTACACGGACCGCGTGCTCTGTCTGAACCGGACCATCTACTTCGACGGGCCACCGGCCGAGTTCGCCGACAGTGACGTGCTCGAACGAGCCTACGGCGCCAGTATCCACCGCGGGAGCGAGGTGACACTGTCGTGACGCCCGGCCGTGCATCCGTCTCGGGGCTGGTCGGCGGTGGGTCTGATCCGTCTGTCCCAGTTGGACTGGTCGGCGGGCCATACGACGCAATGCTGTGGCTGCTCGAGCGCTGGGGCGACGTGCTGTCGGCCATCGGGGAGCAGTTCGGGATCCAGATGCTCCAGTACGGGTTCATGCACCGGGCCATTCTGGTCGGGATCCTCATCGCGGTGATGGCCCCCCTGATCGGAACCTTTCTTGTCCACCGCCAGCTCGCGCTCATCGGCGACGCGCTCGCCCACACCGCCTTCGCTGGCGTCGCGGTCGGGCTATTCGTCAATGCCACACTCGGGACCGGGATCTCGCCGTACCTGACGGCGGTCGTCGTTGCCATGATCGCCGCGTTCGCAATCGAGGTCATCTCCGAGGTGACCGATGCGTACAACGACGTGTCGATGGCCATCGTCCTGTCGACGGGGTTCGCGCTCGGAACCGTGTTGATCAGCCTCAACGCCGGCGGGCTCGCGGTCGGGATCAACCAGTACCTGTTCGGGAATCTGGCGACAGTCACGAGCCAGAACGCGATCATCCTCGTCGGGCTGTTCGTCGTGGTCGCCGCCGTCGTCGGGATCACCTACAAACAGTTGCTGTACGTGACCTTCGACGAGACGGCTGCCCGCGTCGCCGGGCTCAACGTCCGCTGGTACAACCGGCTCATGTCGGTGCTCACCGCCATGGTCGTCGTCGGTGCGATGCAGATCATGGGTGTTATTCTCGTGGCGGCGATGCTCGTCGTGCCGGTCGCCGGGGCAGCACAGCTCGCACGGAGTTTCCGCGAGGCGCTGCTTGCGTCCGTGATCCTCGCAGAACTGGCGGTTCTGGTCGGCATCACCCTCTCCTTTCACTACGAAACGACCGCCGGGGGAACCATCGTTCTCGTCGCGGTCGGCATCTACGTGGCGGCTGTCCTGCTTGGCAAACTCCAGTCCCGCCGGGCGACAGAACGAACGGCGGCAGCCGTCCAGGACGACGAACCGATGTCGCTCACCGACGACTGATACAGTCGTGGGTGACTACTTTTAGACACGGATCGAATATCGCTACGTTCGTACCGGGAAACCTGGGAATAGCGAACTCACGGCGGGAACAAATCACACGCTGGACGGCGTCGGACCCGGGACTGACGGCACACTCTCATCCAAATTTCCCGGTAATGTAGTCCTCGACGCGGTCGTCGTCGGGGTTTTCGAATATCTTCTGGGTATCGTCGACCTCCACCAGTTCCCCGCCGGTCAGGAAGACGGCCGTTTTGTCGGAGATACGGGCAGCCTGTTGCATGTTGTGGGTCACGATGACGACCGTGTACTCCTCTGCGAGTTCCTCGATGAGGTCCTCGATTTTCGACGTCGCAACGGGGTCGAGAGCGGAGGCGGGTTCGTCCATCAGGACGACCTCCGGGTCGGGCGCGATGGCTCGTGCGATACAGAGACGCTGCTGTTGGCCGCCGGAGAGATCGAGCCCCGACGACTGGAGTTGGTCCTTTACCTCGTCCCACAGTGCAGCACCACGCAGGGCGCGCTCTACCTCGGCATCGAGATCGATCTGGTCTGCCCGTCCCTGGATGCGAAGCCCGTAGGCGACGTTGTCGTAGATGCTCTTTGGAAAGGGGTTTGGCTCCTGAAAGACCATCCCGATCGTCCGGCGCAACGCGACTGGATCCACGTTGTCGTCGTAGATGTTCTTACCACGGAAGAACAGATCACCCTCGATCCGACAGGAGTCGATCTGATCGTTCATCCGGTTGATACAGCGCAGATACGTCGACTTCCCGCAGCCAGAGGGGCCGATAAGCGCCGTAATTCTGTTTCGCTCGATATCCAGTGACACGTCGTCGAGTGCCCGGTCGTCCCCGTAGTACACGGAGAGATCCTCCGACGAAACGACCGTCTCGGTCGAGCGTGCGGTGGTCGTATTGTCCGTGGCCTGTACCTCGGTCGTGATGAGTGACTCGTCGTCAGTTTCTGTTTGTCTTGACATCTATGTGTCACGCTCCGCTCGGTTCCTGAGGATGATCGCTGT
>JAQCMX010000157.1 GCA_028274885.1 Haloarculaceae archaeon | reverse complement strand
GGCCGCCTCGGCCTGGGCCGCACCCAGCCGGGATCGAACGTGGTCTCAGCGTGCATCGCCCGGCCATCCCGACCGTGGAATTTCGTCCACGTCTCGAATAAAAGTGTTCATTCCTTGGTGGGGCTCAGCGGACTCGAGAGATCTATTGGTATCAGTGAGAGACTGGAGACGAGGTAGGATACCGCGAACCCAGCCAACAGGAGTCCGTACTGAACGGTACTGAGTTCGAACATACTCTCGATACTTTTACTCACGAGCAGGAGGCCGATACCGACCGAATACGTGACTGCGATCGTCCATTTGATGTCTATCTCGGAGACGTACTCCCGTGACATCCAGACCACAGCCCCCAACCGAACGACCGCGGCCAGCATCGTCGATATAACGACACCCAGCCCATCAAAGAACCATATCAGGGGCAAGACGGTGGTAAAGTTCGCGATCATCGCGTACACGTTCGCGTAGAACTGTATTTCGGGTCTGTCCGTCCCGTAGTTGAGCCCCTGTAGTGGCTTCCGGTAGCTACTGAGAACCTTTATAAAGGCAAGCCCGACCAGATACCAATATGCCAGTGTGTACTCCCCACCAAAGACGCTTTCGAGTATGAACTCGCCGAATCCGATGAACATGAAAAAGGACATGACGGGGATGATAGACGAAGCGCGCAACGATTTCTGGAGCACGGACACGATGTCCTCCTTTCGCCCCTCGGCATCCAGGCCGCTGATCATGACGTTCCCGACCGAATAGAAGCCGTACGGGACGACGTACAACAGGCCCGCCAGACTGTTCGAACTCTCGTAAAACCCCACAGTCGTCGACGTGACGAGTATCCCGAGCAACAGGACGTCGGCACTGTTGTAAATATTGTTCGAGATCATCTGTAGGATGCTCCATTTCCCGAAATCGAAAACCGACGTGAAGTCCTCCTTTGTCGGGAGAATCAGTAACTTCGGGCGGGTGCTGACGTACATAATCCCGGCACTCAGGAGGTACCCGACCGTTCCAGCCAGGAAAATCAGGACCAGCGAACCGTCGTACAACGTGATCAACATTGCGAGTCCAAGGAACAACACACCTGGAAGCGCACGCCCGAACCACTCGGACCGACTCGGATAGCCCAGACCGGAGTTGTAGTTCAACATTAATTTGCCGATCGACTGTGCCACCAGAAGAGAGATTGCGCTCAGGATCATATCGATCCCTGCTCGCTGCAGTGTATCCGGAAGCAGTCGTTCGGGGACGAGTAGATACACCGAAAGTATGAGGACAGATACGACCGTGACAAAGACGATGGCAAAGACGCTGCCGACCGCAAGATACTCCGGGTTTTTTCCTTCGTTACCGCTCACCCGCTTTCGGATGGCTTCCCCAACACCGCCGACGAACTTCGAGAGGAAGTTCACAGTGACATAAAAAAAGAAAAAAACGCCGATATCCTCCACGCTAAACGCCGTATTGAGAACCGTTATCAGTAAGACAACGCCCACAGCATTCAGTAACTTGGACGCGCTCACCCCAGCCATCTGCCGCCAGAAGTTTATCTCAGCGCTTTTTGGCATTGGTACGGTCAACGGCGTCCGCTATTGGTAGCTGTGCTGTCAACTGTTGGTGACTCTGCTGTCCGTTTGCATAACCCAGGACACAAGCCTTTCGATTGCTCTGCTCTGTCAGACCGGAAGGCGACGATCAGGTGCTACCGTATATAAACCCTGTCGCCTGCTCTCCGGCCCGTCCAAAGGCGGTACCGCGTCCCCGGTCGCTGACGATCCCGTCGGCGGTTATATATACCCCAGGTCTTCGAGACGGTTCGAAATGACGGGGGACACGTCCGGGTCGGTGCTACTGTGATGGTCGGTCGTAATCGGATCCAGTCGGGTCTGGAGTCTCTCGGTGAGTTCCTCGACGACATCGGGGTTTGACCCGCTCACCTCCGTTAGCTCGTCCGGGTCCTCCAAAACATTATACAGCTGACACGATCCATCCGTTCCGAGGACGAGCTTCCACTCCTGGGTTCGAACCGCCTGCAGTCCGCGGTCGAACTTCTGGACCCGTTCGGGGAGGTCACCGTAGGTGTCTCGGAGCTCGGTGGTCGGACACGGTGGTGTCCAGTACTCGGCTGCGACTGCTTCGCGGTCCGGGTGGCCGCGGATATCCCTCGTCGGTTGTCCCTCCGTGTCACACCCTGCCGTCTCCAGCAACGTCCGGTAGAGATCTCGCAGTTCGACGAGGCCATCGCGGTCGCCGGGTTCCACGCCCGGGCCGCGAACGATCAGTGGCACGTGCAAGAGCGTGTCGTACAGACAGTACTGGTGGGCCATCAGGTCGTGTTCACCGAGGTTCTCGCCGTGATCACTCGTCACCACCACGAGCGTGTCCTCCAGTCGCCCCTCCGACCCTAGCGTCTCGAACAACTCTCCGAGTCGGCTGTCGAGATACCGGAGTTCCGCGTCGTACAGCGTCCGGAGGCGCCGGAAGTCGGACTCGTCCATCTCGACTTCCCCGGTGACGTACGCCCACGCTTCCTGGTTGACGTCCCCGGCCTCCGGTGGGCTCATACCGACGGGTGCAACCTCGGTCGTGTAGCTGCCTGGTGGGTCGTACTCGAGGTGGGGCTCGTGATAGTTGAGAAACATAAAAAACGGATCGTCAGCGTTCCGGACCCACTGTTTGGCCTGGCGGGTGGTCCGCCACGCGCCACTGTCGTACCGGTCCCACAGTGTCACCAGAAACAGCGCGTTTGCGAGCGTCTTCAGCCCGTTGCTCGAGGCGAGTTTCGGTGCGAACGCACGGAGTTGGTCGGCGAGGTCGGTGTGTTCCTTGCCAACCTCGGCGAAGCTTTCGCCCCCGTCGAACAGTTCCCACCCGACGTGGTACTCGTCGAACCCCGAGTCGAACCCGAAGCTGGGACTGACCCAGAAGTTGTTCGAGTACGCCAGCGTCTCGTACCCGGCGCCGTCCAGGCGACTCGCGAGCGTCGGTGTGTCGGGCGAAAACTGCGGCGTGTTGGCGTGCGTTCGGTGGTCCGAGGTGTACTGGCCGGTAAACAGCGACGCGTGCGAGGAGAGCGACCACGGTGCCGTCGTGAATGCGTTGTGATAGACCGCAGCCTCGCCGGCGAAGCTGTTCAGATTTGGCATCACGTCTGCATCGTACACCCGTGAGGCTCTGGCGGTATCGAGGACGATCAGGAGAATATTTGGTTGGTTCACTATCCTCTCTGATTGTCCACGAACTAATTAAAATTGACGAGTCGTATCGAAAAACCACCTTCGAAGGGGAGATTCACAGGTGCGGTCCCTCGGTCACAATCCGGCCGGCGCGCGGGCCGAGGGCTTGCCGGCAGGGATTCCGGATGAGACGTGGATAGAAAGGCACTTTACTACCGCCGATAGTGTCACATCTGTTTTGAACATGCTCGAGGAAAACGGATTACGTCTCGGGAGAGAGGACACATCCCCATGATTCAGCCACACGGCAACGCGCTCGTCGACAGGACAGTCGACCCTGCCCGGGGCGAGGACCTCCGCGAGTCCTTCGAAGGTATGGTAACCGTCACACTCGACCGCAATCTCCTGTTTGACTTCCTGAACCTCGCCCGCGGCGTCTACAGCCCGCTGGCGGGGTTTATGAGTCGCAACGACTTCCTGAAGGTCGTCAACGACCT
>JAQCMX010000155.1 GCA_028274885.1 Haloarculaceae archaeon | reverse complement strand
ACCTCCTCGGAGTCCTGTACCCGGTGACACTCGCGACAGACAACTCGGTCGCCCATCAGTTCTCACCCGCCTGTGCCTCTTGGGACCCGCGCCTCTCGCGTTCCTCGGTCAACCAGCCGTGCTTGCCGAGTCCAACCTGCTTGGCTGTCAACCCGATCTTCGACTCCCGCGGGTTGCGCTCGTCGATACTTTTCGTGACGATGCGCGCTCTGACAGCGTCGCCGACGGTCAGGGTGCGGTTCGACTCGCGTGAGGCAAGCTGCTGGTTTTCCTCGTCGTAGGCGAGATACTCGTCGGAGATCTGTGACACGTGCAACAGGCCATCAACCGGTCCGATACCCACGAAGGCACCAAAGTTGACCACCTCGACGATCTGGCCGTCGACGACCTCCTGCATCTGTGGATCGAAGGTGAGTGCATCGAATTCGGCCTCGTAGTAGACGCCAGGCTCGTTCGGGAGGACGGCACCTTGGCCGATGTCTGTCACCTCAATGACCGAGACAACCGAGCCGACGCCCTCGTCGACGCGGCCTTCGAGTTTGTCCTGTAGCAGTTTCTTCACGAGGTCCGGCGTGACGTCTGCCAGATGCTCCGGCGGTACTTCGACCGTATCGCGTAGTGTGACCCGTTTGTACATAGCTGGTTTCGCCCCGATTACGGTTGAGTGATGGCGAGTTTGTTCTGACCGCGTAAACTAATTACTGAAACGTCCTCCGCAAGGATCCGCTGTTTGAGCGGCCCGTCGTTGGTGACGACGTGAGTCGTGTCTCCCGTTCGTGCGAGCTCGACGAGCGCGTCGTCAGCATAGTCGACCCCAGTCTCGCGGTGTCGACACCGGCCGTGGGCGAGATCCAGTCCGACGCTTGCAGCGGTGGCTTCCGCCCCTGTGCCTGCTGTGAGCCGCTCCAGTTCGTCGATCACGGTCCGGGGGGTCATACAGTCGAACTCGCCAAGCAACCGTTCGAGTTCCTCGAAGACGCGAACGTCACATTCGACCGGCATCATGAACGCACTGGTATCGAGACAGACAGTCACTGTAACGTTCCGTAGCCGATAAGCCGCCACCGCGCGCCGACCCGGCGATTGATCGCAATTTCCACGCCGCCGGGTGCACACACTGGCCGCTTGAGCTGTACTTCACACTCCCCGTCGCGCGCACTCGTTACGGAGCCGACTGTGGTGGCTGTCCCAACAGTGAGCATGAGGGGTTCGCCGGTGGAAATCTCCTCGACCTCCCTGCCCTCCCCGCCGACGATCCGGTCGAGCAGCGTCGTGCTCATTGTAAAGGCGTCATGAACCGGCGGGAGCGTCCCGGGCGGGCCCGCAACCTGTCCGGCGAGTGCATCGCCTTTCGTGATTGCCGGATCGAGTCCAGTCCCGACGCCGAGCAAACCGCCGGGTGTCGCCTCCTCGACGGTTTCGCCACCGGCCTGCAGTGAACGGACGTCGGTTTCGACTGAACGCCATTCGGTCTGTCCGCCTTCCTCGACTTCCTGTCCTGGACGCAACTCGACTGTTCCGTTAGACGTGAGTTTCCCCTGCGTAAGTGATCCACCGAGTACGCCACCGGTCAGCGAATCCCACGTCGTCCCCGGTCGGTTGATGTCGAAACTCCGTGCGACCTGGAGTCGGGCATCCGCGTCCGGATCGCGCTCAGGTGTCGGAATCTCCTCCTCGATGGCCTGGATCAGCAGATCGATATTGACCGACTGCTGGGCACTGACCGGTACCACCGGGGCGTCCTCGGCGACGGTCCCCGCCACGAACTCCTGTACCTGTTCGTAGTTCTTGCGAGCCTGCTGGTCGTCGACCAGGTCGATCTTGTTCTGGGCGACGACGATGTTCTCGATGCCGATGATATCGAGTGCCATCAGGTGTTCCTCTGTCTGTGCCTGGGGGACCGTCTCGGTCGCCGAAACGACGAGTACCGCACCATCCATGAGCGCGGCTCCCGAAAGCATCGTTGCCATCAGCGTCTCGTGGCCCGGTGCGTCGACAAATGAGACCGTTCGGAGGGGGTCGCTGTGACCCCCACCGGGACACTCCTGATCGACGGTGTATCGCTCCGGCTTCGCCAGGTCCGGACACTCCCGGAACGTCGCGTCCGCGTACCCGAGGCGAATGGATATGCCACGTTTCATCTCCTCGGAGTGCTGGTCGGTCCACTGACCGCTCATCGCCTGCACCAGCGTGGTTTTGCCGTGATCGACGTGCCCCACGAGCCCGATATTAACCTCAGGTTGCTTGTTCGCTGTCATCTCGGGAGTAATCTCGATGGGTTTTGGCTCTCTGCGTGTGATAAAGCTACTGTTTCGATCCGAACCGTTGCGTGAGCGCTCGTCTCCCTGTCACCGCCACACAGATCACACGTCTCCTGTCTCCGGATCGTGCCCTGCCCGCACCTGCACTTACACAATCTCGACGGTGCGAAAGGAGACCTATCACGGCCTGCTGAGTTGCGTTTGGATGTCAAGATACCGACCAAAGATAGAGACCGCGCGCCTGTTTGTCATCTGGATATCTGTTTGATACTGTAATTCCTGGCGAACAAACGTGACTCTCACAAGGTGTTGTGGCGTGGTGCTGGACTCCGGCCGTTCGAAAGAGAGTATGTTTGATACGTCGATCTTTTCGTCCTGATCTGTTCTGAAGTGCACCACACCATCAGTTGGTGCCAGTATTCCCCGCTCGGACGAAACCGAGGTATCCTCATCGCAGATCCGGACGGGGTGTTTCACTCGTATCGGTTCCCCGATTAGTAGCCGTTCCAGCACCTGGATTGTGAGCGGCCGTATCACATCCCTCTCCGCGGCGACGGTTGCCGCCACAGGGTCGTCTGATTTCGCATACACCAGCGTGATTGGCACCTGTCCGGGTGGGATCGGGCCGAGTTCAGGCGGCGTGTAGTCGACCCGGACATCGGCAACTGCTGACAAGGGCACAGTGACCTCGACAGAGGGACTCCTGAACCCGAGTTTTTCTGTCCCGATTGCGACCGCTCCGCATTCGGGGTTGGACTGGTCTTCATCTTCCAGGTCAACCCAGGCAGAAAACTCTGCTACCGAGGACATAACGCTAATTGACTCACCTATCTATCGTAATGAGACCGAATAGAATAGCTTCAGTACCTACTCTGTTTGGCTCGTTAGAGATCGGCGTCGTCGGTGACGGTAACGTCGGCTCGGAGTTCTTTCCGGAGCGCAGCATGGATATGACAGATGTCCTCTGCCCGTTCGACAATGTCCTGAACAGATTCGCCGAGTGCGCTCTCGACGCGGAGTTCGAAGCTGATCGATTCCAGATCGTCTTCCTCGTCGAGAGTCCCCTGGGCGGCGACCTCAACCTGACCGATATCCTCGAACCCTTGCTTGTTCGCGCCGACACGAAACGCCGGGATGAAACAGGAGGCGTAGTCGGCGACGAGCACCTCGTTTGGCGTCGGTCCGTTCTCGTTTGTCGCGTCAACGGTAAGTTCCCGATCGCCGATGGCACTCGTGGTCGTGTACCCTTCTTTACACGTGCTAGTGACCTCGATATCTGGCATACACTGTCTGTACAGGCGGGACGGACATAACAGTACGGTTGTGCCTGGTCTCGCTGGCCCCCCACGGGGATCTACGTATAGGAGTCGAACCCACTAGAGTTCGAAGCTCTCGTCACCGTCGAGCACGAGGGGTTCGACGGCAGGGGCGTGGGTCTCGACCTGGCTGACAAACTCATCGGTGTCGATCTCGATCGGTGGAAACGAGTCGTAATGCATTGGAATCGCGTAATCGACATCAAGCCAGTCGGCGGCGATTGCGGCCTGCTGTGGCCCCATCGTGAAGTGATCGCCGGCCGGCAACGCGGCGGCGTCGGGTTCGAGAAACTGACCGATAACGTCGCGCATCTCGGTCATCAATCCGGTGTCCCCGGCATGGTAAAACGTCGTCGCGTCAGCGTCGGAGATGTTCCCAGGTGCCGTATCAGAGATGACAAATCCTGCGGGCATACCCCCGCTGTTGGCGTATTCGGTGTTGAGACCGTTCGTGTGGTCAGCACGGTGCATGGTGGCGTACGCATCACCGAGTTCCACGGTGCCTCCGAGATTGAACCCGAGGGTGTTGTCCTCGGGAACACCGAACTCGTCGGCGACGAAGGCGGTGAGTTCGGGGGTCGCTACGACCGTCGTGTCAGCAAACGGTCCCACGTCGGCGATGTGATCGGCGTGCCCGTGTGTCAACAGCACGTAATCAGGACTGTCGATGTCCGCCGGCTCAAGTGCCGTTTTCGGGTTGTCAAAAAACGGATCAATGAGCAGACTGGTCGAGTCGAGTTGGACGTGCCACGTCGAGTGGCCGTGCCAGGTAAGTTCCATT
>JAQCMX010000154.1 GCA_028274885.1 Haloarculaceae archaeon | reverse complement strand
AAAGACGGTGTCGTCGTCGACTGGGAGGCCAGCGAGGGCGAGTCGGTTCTCGCGAGCGTCATCGAAACCGACGGGGGTTCGCGGCGGTTCGGGGAACTGGGCGTCGGGATGAATCGTGGCATCGATCGGGCGACAGATCAGATTCTGTTCGACGAGAAGATGGCCGGGACGGTCCACCTCGCGCTCGGCCGGGCCTACGACGCCTGTCTCCCCGACGGCCAGAGCGGGACGGATAGCGCAGTTCACGTCGATCTCATCACCGACATGCGCGGCGCGGGGACCCGTCTGGAGATCGACGGCGAGGTCATCCAGCGTGATGGTCACTTCCGCTGGGAGGCGGGTTTCGGAGGGACGTAGGGGATGGCCGACGTGAAACACACCGAGACCGAACGGATGCGCGATCACTTCCTGCAACTGGATCACTGGACGTTTTTCGTGGGATTCGTGCTCGTTTTGATAAACGTCTTCGTCCGCTCGCGAAAGCTCAGTCTCTCGGCTGCCCTTTTGCTCGCGGTTGCACTCATCTATGACCTTGCTGAGTTTCTCGAGGCGGGGTGATTGCTCTTCGCCGGACCGTGCCTTGTAACGCGGCACCACCGAACTACCTGCCCAGTGCTGTTTTATCCCTCACACCCGTATGTCACCCTGTGGAAGCGAACGACTCGCTGATCTGGACCCGACCGATCCTGGCGACCACCCTCGCCGTCGTGGTGGCGGCACTGGCCTGGATGGGTACCTCGCTTGCGTTCGGGAACAGCGTCAGCCCCCTCGAGACGGCCATCTTCGCGCTGGTGTTTGGCGGGGTGTATCTCGGCTTCAACTACTACGTCGGCGGTGGACCCTGCGCTGACTGTTGATCCGGGGGTTCCTACGAGAAGCGGTCGAGGCCGCTCTGTCGCCGCCGTTTCCCTTCCGGCTCTGGCTCCCAGGGTGACCGTTCTGCTCGCAGACGTTCGACATCGGCCGGTGGCCGCTCGGCCGGTTCGTGGCCACCGCAGTCGGACCCACACTCCTCGACCGGTCGGACGATCCGGCCCTTCCAGGGACAGTACGGGAGGCCGGCTTCGTCTGGTTCGACGCGAGCGCAGGCCGGGTGATCGTAGGTCCGCCAGCCCTTGCCGTAGGCACGTTCGGCCAGTCGGAGCCGTGCCCGGCGCTTCTCCCGCGCCGACGCGATGCGGACCTCCGTGCGAGCACTACCGCGGTCGAGAATCTCTACTCCGGATGCTCCTGTCGGCAGCGACACCGCCTCCCGGACCACAACCCGGTCGCCGGTATCGGGATCGAACTCCCAGATCCCCACCGCCTCGGGGATCCGGTTGCGGTGGGCGCCGGTGACGTGGGAGGCAGTGGCGAGTACGACCTCGTCGACCAGTCCCAGTTTCACGTCCGTCAGCAACTGTGTCTCGAGCGCGCCCGGCCGATCGAGATCGGGCTTGTTCTCGATAGCGACGATCCGGTCGTACCAGTCTGGATACCGGGCCGTCTGGCGGACGTAGGTCCGACTCCTGTGGCGCTCGCGCTCGAAGAACCCACAGGCAAGCGCGCGCTCAAGGGCCCGTTCTGCGCGGTCCGGATCGCAGTCGAACGCTTCCTTCCAGTACCGGGCGTGGCCGGGTCCAACCGCACTCCCGATGGCCGCAGGTGGAATCGACTCCGGGGTGATGGCCGCACGGTCGGCGAATCCGGGTCCGGGCTCGACACAGACCACGTCGAGGACGCGCCGCCCGCGGACGTGGCCACCAAGCTGGCGGCTCACGATCGCGTCGCGTCTGGCCTCTAAGTCGGCACACAGCGCGAGTTCGAATCCAAACTCCTGCACGCCTGCAGGTTGGTCCCAGACCGGCAAAACTGCTGTGCCCGGTGTCTCGAACGAACCTCGCTCGTCTCATAGACGAACCGACACCCCACGGCGAACTCGCCGACCCAGATCCAGTCTCCCCACGGGGCCGAGAATCGGTATCGGCGACCGGTACGCGGTTCCTCGTCGGCTGACGAGCAGTCCCCATCGGCATGGATAATACATACCAGTCCAAACACGGCACAATGGCACAGATCGCTCGACTCAGCATCTATCCGGTCAAATCACTCGACGCGGTCGACGTGGCCGCCACAGAGATACTCCCAGGAGGCACGCTCGCCCACGACCGGGAGTTCGCCCTGTTCGACGGTGACGGCGCGGTCATCACCGGGAGACGAACCGACCGGATGCACGACCTCTCGACCACCTTCGATGTGGACTCGGCCCGGCTTACAGTCTCGAGTGTGGACGGTGAGACGCGGCAGTTCACCCTCGACCAGGACCGGGGTCGAAAGCGCGCAAAGCGGTGGTTCGGAGAGTTTCTCGACGCGGAGGTGTGGCTCCGCCAGGATAGCTCGGTCGGCTACGTCGATAGGCGTGGGATGGGCCCCTCTGTGGTCAGTACGGCGACCCTCGAGACAGTCGCATCCTGGTTCGAGGGGATGACCACAGAGGGTGCGCGCCGCCGCCTCCGGGCAAA
This sequence comes from Haloarculaceae archaeon, assembly GCA_028274885.1. Classification (GTDB taxonomy): domain Archaea; phylum Halobacteriota; class Halobacteria; order Halobacteriales; family Haloarculaceae; genus Halovenus. Next base: position 1,778 of record JAQCMX010000154.1, on the reverse strand, counting down.
CGTGGAGGTATCGGGTGTCCCGCCGTTCTGGGAGGATCGGTTCGTCGGCGAGGACGCACCCACCTTCGAGGCGGGCGGGGTCCGGTTCGAGGGGAGCACCCCCTGTGCCCGGTGTGTCGTACCCGAGCGCGACCCCGAAACCGGCGACCCGATCCCAGAATTTCGCGACCGGTTCGTCCGGAAACGCCGGGAGACGTTCCCCGACTGGGCCGACGAAACCGCCTTTGACCGTTACTACGCGGTGATGCTCATCGCACGCGTTCCCGAACCCTGCCGGGGCGAGCAGATCCACGTCGGTGATCCTGTCCGGGTCCTGGAAGCTTCCGGGTGACAGACATCGTCGGACGTAATACGGCTCCCGGACGTACACAATCGTGATGACCCCGAAACGACCACCCCGGACGCGTCGACGCGTTCTGACCGGTATCGGGACCGTTCTCTGTGGTGTCGCGCTCGCGGGCTGTGCCGACGATACCGATTCCGGAGACGACGGGTCGGGAGCTGGAGGGACAGGTGGATCACCGACCGCCGACGGCTCCGGGGCGGACAGCGACCCGGAAGAAAACGGAGCAGACGGCGGGACCGTCGAGGACCCAGCCGTCGACTGCGACGGGGAGATGATCCACGAAGGCTATCAGGAGACCGCGGTCCGGATTCTCCGCGGGGGGACAAAACTGGGAGCGGTGACCGCGGCCATCGCCGACACCGACGACACGCGCCGACTCGGGCTGAGCGACACCGACTGTCTGCCCGACGACCGCGGCATGCTGTTCGTGTTCGACACAGATGGGAGCCGGAGCTTCTGGATGCAGGAGATGGACTTTGGTATCGACATCGTCTACATCGCCGAGGGCGGAACGATCACGTCGATCCACCACGCCGAGGCCCCCGCAGACGACGAGTCCGGCCGGGAACAACACCACCGATACCCCGGCGAGGGTCAGTACGTCCTCGAAGTTCCGTACAGATGGACCGCAGAACGCGGTATTGCGAGCGGTGACAGCGTGTTGTTCGAGCTGTGACCGCCCTGTGGTTGAAGTTTCCCTCGCCCGAATAGCTTGTATGTGTGGACGTAACTCCCTCTTTGCCCCCCAGGAGACCCTCGAAGCACGGTTCGACGCCGAAGTCGTGGCCGACGGCGGCTACACACCCCAGTACAACATCGCACCCGGTGACAGGCAGGCTGTCATCACGGGTGACTCGCCGGACGAAATCGATCAGCACCACTGGGGGCTGGTCCCCTCCTGGGCCGACGGTCCCGAGGACGGTATCATCAACGCCAGGGCCGAGACAGCCAACGAGAAGTCCGTGTTCGAGTCCGCCTGGGAGTCCCGGCCGTGTCTGGTTCTCTCGTCGGGGTTTTACGAGTGGCAGACACGGGCCGGCGGTTCGGCACAGCCGTATCGGGTGCACCGCGCGGACGACCCGGTCTTTGCGATGGCCGGTCTCTGGGATCGCTGGGAGAACAAAGGGGAGTCCCTGGAGTGTGTGACCATCCTGACGACCGAGCCAAACGACCTGATGGACCCGCTCCATCACCGGATGCCTGTCGTTCTTCCGGCGGATGCCGAATCCGAGTGGCTCCACGCCGGTCCCAAGGCGCGGGCGGGGCTGTGCCGGCCGTACCCGGATGGTGATCTGTCGGCCTACGAGATATCGACACGGGTCAACGATCCAACGAACGACGACCCTGGGGTGATCGAACCGCTAAATCACGAACAGTCCCAGCTAGATCAGTTCAGTTCCGGCTGATTGCTCTCGCCGGTCCCGGTCCGAAC
>JAQCMX010000153.1 GCA_028274885.1 Haloarculaceae archaeon | reverse complement strand
CGATCCCTCTCCGTTCACGGCGCGGAGGATGTCATACCCGGATCTGCTGCATCAACCCCACTAGTTCGTCCAGTTCGGGAAACGTGTAGACCTTGACGTTGATATCGGAGTCGAGTGCCTGTACCCGCGAGTCGAACATCAGCGCCATCTCATCGTCGCGTGCTCCGACGAGGTCGTTTACCATCCCGCTGCCGGGCCCGTACGTAAACGTCGGCGTGGACATGTCGATCGTCGTATCGAGTACGTTTGCCCACCCGTCGATGAACCCAGAGGTCATGATGTTACCGATCTCCTGGATTGCGGACCGCTCCATGTCGGTAAACCCGCTGTCTGTCTGTTCGGGATCGGCCATGTCACCCATCATCCCGTGTGCGAGCTGTTTCGCGTCTGTGGCGTTGAACAAAAAGAGAATGTGCCCGTAGGGCTGTTCAAGCATCTCGATGCTGATTCCGATCTGTTTTTTATCACCGACGTGTGCCCTGATGTCCGGAATGTCGATGAAATTGATCTTGGTGATCTCCATCTCCGTTTCCATCCCCGTCATCTGACTTAGATGGTCTGCAACCGTATTGCCACCTTCCTTTGCCATCTTGTTGAACAACCCAAGCTTCCGGATATCTATCATCAGGCTCATAGCTACGAGTGTCCCACTACCAACCCGTTACTTCCGAACCTATATAACTGGTCCCCCCGGTTTTCGTTGGCGAGAATTGGATCGGCGGAAGGGATCGGCCGGATCACCGAACGAGGCTGACTGCCACCCCTTCGCCCACCGGGAGGAGACTGGTTTCGAGGTCGGCTCTTCCCCGGACGTGTTCGAGATACTCCGCGATCCCACGGCTTGCCTCCGTCGGGTCAGGGGGCTGCTCGCCCTCGAGCATTGCAAGGACGTCCTCGCGGTCGATCGGACCTGCGGTGATCGCGTTATCCGCCAGCACCAGACTCCCGGGTCGAAGCTTTTCACGCACAGCCTGAAAGGCCTCTAGATATCGTTGTTTCTCGTTGTCGATGAGAACAATGTCGAAGGGCCCCTGGTACCTGTCGATGGTTGCGATGGCGTCCCCGTGCTCGAACTCCGTGATGTCGGTCAGTCCCGCTTGGTCGAAAAACTCGCGTGCGAGAGCCAGTTCGTCCTCGTCGATCTCGGTCAGGACGATCTCACCGTCGTCGGGAAGTGCCCGCGCAAACCAGTAGCCCGAGTAGCCGAACCCGGAGCCAAACTCGAAGACCCGTCTGGCACCGCTGGCGCCGACGAGCAGGGAGAGCCACGACCCGACCTCCGGTCCGACAGTCGGGAAGTCCATCTCCGCAGACTGCTCGTGCATGGCCTTGACGATCTCGTCGGACTGGGGCCCGAGACACGCTGCGAGCGAGGCGACCTCCGGTGGGAGAACTGACATATGCTCCGATAGGGAGCGGTCCGGTCTAATACTGTTGGCTGTACGTCTTTCAAGAATTTCGCCACCTGGTGGCGAATATCGTGGATCGATTACAGCCAACAGTATAAAAGGCGCGGTTCCTCGTCAACCCGGCCGGTGTGTTTCCCTCCGCTAAACAGTCCGGTGTTTTTGTATTCCTCGTCTCCAATCAGTCTAGTATGGAAGTCGTAAACACTGAGACAGTGCCAGGACAGGATGTCGAGGAGACACTGGGTATCGCCCGCGGAAACACGGTCAAGGCGCGCAACGTCGGGCGGGATATAACCCAGAGCATCAGGAACATCACCGGCGGCGAGCTGAAAGCGTACTCGGAACTGCTGACAGAGGCGCGAGACGAGGCCTTAGAGCGGATGATCGAGGACGCGGAGTCGCTGGACGCCGACGCGGTTGTCAACGTCCGTCTGGAGTCCTCGGAGATTGCCAACGGCGGCTCTGAGGTGATCGCTTATGGGACCGCCGTGCGGCTGAGGTAGTCCCAGCCCGGGACTCCGGAATGAGTGATCCGGCCGATCCGGCACGAACTGGCGTCGTCGCCGGTCGTGTCGTTGGTGTATTGACCGCGAGCATTGTCGTCCTCAGCCTGCTCAACGTCCAAAACGAGTCCGTCGGACAGATTAGGACAGCCGTAGAGCTTGTCGGGATAGATATCGGTGGATCCGTCACAACGTATTTTTGGCTGTACGTTGTCGTCGCTGCGATCGGTCGGTACGCCCTCTGCTATATCGTCGGCTCACTCATCGGGGTGGCCTACGACGCGCTCGAGGAGCCGTCTGTATCGGTCGTGGGTCTCGGTATCCTGGCGATCGGTCTTGTCGATGGCTTCGCGGCGTACGTCTACACCAGTAATACTATACTCGCAGGGGCTTACTCGCTCGCCTGGCTCTGTTACGTTCCTGCCTTTTATCACTATCTCGGTGTAACGGAGTCCCAGTGGGGCGAGACGCGGCGGCTGGGCGGTGAGTGACCCGGAATTGCCCCGCAGCCGACGCTGCTATCTTTTAGGGCGCTCCTTGTGTGTCTGTTCGGGATGTTCGGAGATGTACACGCCGGTGTGGTCGGGGATGTCCTCGGTCACCCAGGAGTTCGCGCCGATGCTGACGTGGTCGCCGATCTCGATCGCGCCGAGCAATTTCGTCCCGGCACCGATGACGACATTGTCGCCAACGTCGGGATGGCGCTTGTAACCTTTCTTCAGCGCATGCTGGTTGTCCTCGTCTTCCTCGAAGTGGAGAGCACCGAGGGTGACATCCTGGTAGAGTCGGACCCAGTCCCCGACTGTGGCTGTCTCACCGATGACGACGCCGGTCCCGTGATCAATGAACACGTACTCGCCGATCTCCGCGCCGGGATGGATGTCGATGCCGGTGACAGTCTTTGCAAACTCTGTCAGCTCGCGAGCATACTCCGGTGCGTTTTCGCTGTACAGTAGATGCGCAACCCTGTAGACCAACATTGCCTGAACGGACGGGTACGAACGGATAACCTCGAGATAGCTCTTCGCAGCCGGGTCCCCTTTGTACGCTGCTTCGACATCTCGTTTGAGCTGTACCCGCAGCTCCGGTAACGCATCGAGCACGGTTGTCACCCGTTTGCTCGGGTCCAAGTCCGAGTCCGTGTACGGACGTATCCCACGACAGAACAATGCACCGAGTTCCGACAGTAACTCCCGGACTGCACTGGCATGGTCCAGAAGCGATTGGCCGTTCCAGCAACGAGGGAAAAACAATTGCTTGAGAAGATCCATCTCTGCACGCCCCGAAGATTGCGGGGGAAACTGGGTGTCCGTGCTCATCGGAAATGGGGGTGTATCCGTCCCGTAGACTTCCACCAGCCGTTGGTCGGCGCTACCGGTGTACGTATACTCCATAGATGTGTTTTTTATGCACAGCCACTGCAAAGTATTGACGTTTCGAGGGGCCGAGGGCACACGAAAAAAATATTACGTTCGTCCGCACACCCAACCGAGGCGACATGACCGCCCCCACGCCAGGACAATCGAACAATCTCGGGATCCCAGCCCGAACCTCGCAGGGTATCCCCTGTAGGCGAGGTGAGGAGACCG
>JAQCMX010000136.1 GCA_028274885.1 Haloarculaceae archaeon | reverse complement strand
TCGTCAAGGACAACCTCGTTCGTTTCCACGAGGAAATCGGATTCCTGTTGGACGGCAAGAACACGACACTCAACGAACGACTCGCCAGCTACGACCGTGGACCGTACAGTGAGTCCTTCGAGGCAACCGTCGAGTCAGTCGAGCGCGACGGACGTGAGACAGTGTACGACCTGACGGAACCGGATACGAACTCCTTCGTCGCAAACGGACTCGTTGTCCACAACTGCGGCGAACAGCCACTCGAGGAGTACGAGGCCTGCAACCTCGGTCACATCAATCTCTCGACAACCGCGGCCGAGGATGCCCCGGACTGGCGCGTCTGGCAGGCAGACCACGCCGACGAGTACGACTCCGAGGCCGAGGCGATCGATGCGTTCCTGACAGACGCGATCGACTGGGAGGCTTTCGACCGCCGGATCGAACTCGGGACGCGCTTTCTCGAGAACGTGGTCACGATGTCGGATTTCCCGGTCCCCGAAATAGAGAGGAAAGTCCGGGAGATGCGCAAGATCGGACTGGGGATTATGGGACTGGCCCAGTTGTACATCCAGCTCGGGATGAAATACGGCACCGACGCCGCAAACGAGACCGCCCGCCAGCTGATGACCCACATCAACCATCACTCGAAGTGGACCAGTCACGAACTCGCCGAGGAACGCGGTACCTTCGAGGAGTGGGACCGGTCGAAATACGCCGACCCCACGAGGTACGCGGAGTGGTTCGAACACCACACCGGGCTTGACGCCGAGGACTGGGCTGACGGCTTCCCGATCCGCAACCACAACACGACGACGATTGCACCGACCGGAACCACGAGCATGGTCGGCAACACCACGGGTGGCTGTGAGCCGATTTACAACGTCGCCTACTACAAGAACGTCTCAGACGACGTCCAGGGCGACGAGATGCTCGTCGAGTTCGACGATTACTTTCTTCGCGTGTTAAAGGACAACGACATCGATGTCGAGGCGGTCAAAGAGGAGGCCCAAGAACAGATGGCCGCAAACGAGTTCGACGGTATCGATGGCCTCTCGACGGTCCCCGATGCGATCGGGGAACTGTTCGTGACGACCGGCGACCTCTCCGCGAAAGACCACGCCGGCGTCCAGACGGCCTGCCAGACCGGTGTCGACTCGGCGATTTCCAAGACGGTCAACGCGCCGAACGACTCGACTATCGAGGACGCAAAGGAGGTCTTCAGGTACATCTACGATCACGGCGGCAAGGGCGTGACGTACTACCGCGACGGCACTCGGTCGAAGCAGGTGCTGACCACGCGGGCGAAAAACACCGAGTTCGCGGACGAGGCCGAGGCTGCAGAGGCGCTCGTCGAACAGATCGAGGAGGTCTTCGGTGGGATCGAGGCGTTCGTGCGAAGCGACGAGGTGCAGGCCGTCATCGACCAGCAGGTCGAGCAACTGCTCGGGGTCGTCGACGGCGAGCGCGAGGGGTACGCACAAAAACAGCCACGGCCGGACGTGCTCCACGGTGTGACACAGCGCATCGACACCGGGTACGGAAAGCTGTACGTCAACATCAACGAGGACCCCGAGGCCGACCGACCATTCGAGTTGTTCGCCAACATCGGCAACTCCGGTGGCTTCACCGCGTCGTTTACCGAGGCCCTCGCGAAGACGATCTCGACCGCGTTGCGTGCGGGCGTGGATCCAAACGAGATCGCAGAGGAACTCCAGGGGATCAGGTCCCCGAAAGTTGCCTGGGACAAAGGCGAGCAGATCCAGTCTATCCCTGATGCCATCGGGACCGCGATGCGGCGGTATCTGGACGGCGATGTCGACAGAGCCTACCCCCAGCAACAGACCTTAGAAGAGACCGCCGAAGACCCAGAGCGCAACCCGACCGAGGAAGAAAAGGCCCAGGCGCTTGCCGATGTCGAGCCCGAGACCGACGGCGGTGGGACGACTGTGCAGTCCCCGGCCGGCACCGCTGGGAACGGGGCCGCCGGTCAGCAAGACATCATCGACGCAGGTGAGAGCCCCGAGTGTCCCGACTGTGGGTCACTCGCGGTTTACTACTCCGAGGGCTGCAAGACCTGCGAGTCCTGTGGCTGGTCGGAGTGTTAGACACTACGGAGCATGTCCGGTGATGGCGATTCGGACCGGAGCTCACCCCGGGACCCGGACTCTCGGGGCGGTCGCCCGTGTCCACAGTGTTCGACACCGATGTACCGCCGTCACTGCAAGTACGTCTGTCCACACCACGGTGTCGTGTTCGACTGTTCGGACACGTTTTATTAGTGTCGCCCGTCCTGCGAGGGACCTCCGGATCCCCCGGTCCCGACGACGTGGTTGTAAAGTGGGCCCGCCAGAACGATCGCCGCGAGACCTAAAACGACGATCATAAATTCGGGACTCAGTGAGAAGCCCGCGAGTGTCAGCCGCCGCATCGACGCGCCCGTGGCCACGGCGACAACCGCCCACGGGATCTCGCCCACGACGGTCCCGACGAGAAAGGCTCGAACCGAGACACCCGAGAGCCCGGCGGCGTAGGAGATGGGATCGCCCGGCACCGGTGAGAGACGGGCAGCGACGACCCCACGCGTCTCCCCGACCGCCGAAATAAGCTCCGTGCCCGAAGAGCGGACGTAACCGAACAGGCCGGCGTCGGTGCTCGCGTACCGACCGACGAGATACGGCGGGATCGCCGTCAGCCCCGCCCCGGCCAGTGCGAGTGGGAAGGCGGCGATCATCCCGTAGAGATACCCGAGTACGAGCGCGATAGAACTGACCGGCCACAGCAAAAATGGTCGCACGATATACAGCGCCACGAGTGCGAACACGAACAGGAACGGTCGCTTCGCAACCTCTTCGAGTTCGGCCACGACTGTCTCAGGCGAAAACGCCACCGCCGAAGCGAGGGCCACGCCCGAAAGCCCTGCCATTCCGACCAGTTGGCGTCGCGTGACGTGATCCATGATCGGATTCCAACCCCCGCGATCAAACGTTTTGTGATCACGCCCCGATGGAGACCACACCATCTTTATCCCCGGCCAATAAGATATTGGTATGTCTGATCGTCGTGGCCCAGAGCCTCGGGATGAGGCCTCAGCGCCTGAAGGAAAAGGTCACACCTTTCAGGTTCTGTTCGAACAAGCCCCGGACGGCATCATGGTCCACGACAGTGAAGGGAACGTACTCGATGTCAACGAGACGCTCACTGAGATGCTCGGGTACACCGAGGAGGAACTGCTCTCATTGACCGTTTTCGACTTCGAAACCGATCTCGAGCCGGAACAGTTGCGCCGGCGATGGGGACAAATGGAGGCCGGTGCCCCCGAAAAAACCGGGCTCGAGGGCAGACACCAGCGGAAGGACGGATCCACGTACCCGGTGGAGGTGTGGGTGAGCAAAGTCAGTACAGATGCCGACAGCGCCGATCGGTTCATCGCACTCGCCCGGGATATTACCGAGCAAAAGGAGCGCGAACGCGAGCTCGAAGAGCAACGCGACAATCTGGAGGTGCTCAACCAGGTCGTCCGTCACGACATCCGAAACGACCTCCAGATCGTGTCTTCGTACGCGGAACTTTTAGAGGAACACGTCGACGAAGACGGGACGACATATCTCTCGAACATCAAAGAGAGTGCGAGAAACGCGATCAGCCTCACGAAGAGTGCGCGTGACCTGGCCGAGGTGATGTTACAAAGTGGCACCGACAATCGTGCCGTTGCTCTCGCACAGACACTCGACGAGCAGATCGAGGATCTTCGATCGACCCAGTCCGAGGCGGTCATCACCGTCGACGGGACCCTCCCCCGGGTAGAGGTCGTCGGCAACGACATGCTCGGCTCGGTTTTCCGCAATCTCCTCCAGAATGCCATCCAGCACAACAACAAGCAGATCCCAAAGATCACCGTCTCCGCCGAGCGAGTCGACGACACGGTCACAGTTCGTGTTGCAGACAACGGCCCGGGCGTTCCTGACAAACACAAGGAGACGGTCTTCGGGAAGGGTGAGAAGAATCTCGACAGCAAGGGAACCGGGTTAGGGCTGTACCTCGTCGAGTCACTCGTCGATAGTTACGGCGGTGAGGTGTGGGTCGAAGACAGGACCTCCGAGGGTGAAACGGACACCGAGGGTGCCGTCTTCGTCGTCGAACTCCCGGTCGCCACGGCGTAACAGTCCCTCCGTAGCCCAACTCCGGCAGGCAAGTTCTATGTGACCGCCGGCCCGACATGTTGGTGTGACCCGTGACGATCGCGCGGACCGACCGGCCCGAGATCCCGATCCATCTTCGACTGACGGGGCTCACACGCCCATCGAAGAAACGGTCGAACTCGGCGTGCAGTTGCTCGCGCATCTGGAACAGGAAAAACTCACACTCAAAGAGACGATCGACCGAATCGAGACGATCACGACCGATCCAGCGATTACCCGTGACATCCTCGACACCGCCGAGATGCGGGGGGTCATCGATCGTGAGGATGGGATTGTCCGTCCCAGGCGGATGGCGTTTGTGAGTTTCGAAGCGGACGTGACGGTCCGCGAGGGTGCGTTCACCTGCCGGCGGTGCGGTGCTGACATCTCTGTAGGTCACTTCATCGAGTTCGAGGCCGGCGAACACGGCCCCTTTGGCTCTTCGTGTATCCGCAAGGTGACCGGACGTGAGTAAAACGGGCGACCGGCCCGATCTGACTGATCTGTCTGCAAGCGGTCACAGACCA
>JAQCMX010000130.1 GCA_028274885.1 Haloarculaceae archaeon | reverse complement strand
GCTTCGACGAGGGGCGGTTTGAAAGCTTCTCTCTGTCCCTGGAGACAACGCAGCAGTTCCCACCGATACGGGCTGTGAGTGATTTTTACAGTCCCTCCACGTCTGGACGTGTCCTACGGCAACACCGCGGTCGGTTCGACAAAGCGGTGCGAACCACAGCAGTGGCTGTCGATCACATCCTGCCGGTCACCCGCGACTGAACGTGGTCGGGAAAGATCTCCTCGACTGCCTGTTCACCGTGTGTCTTGGCAAGCAGCGCCCGCAACTCGGCCTCGTAGTCACCCTTCGGAACCTCGTGGCTGGGGCCGGTTTCGACGACCAGGGTGTCCGCGACGAGGGCGTCGATTGCCTCGTGCCCGAAGCCGGCAAGCGGCGACAGACAGGGGACACCGTAACGATCCTCGATGCTCTGTGCGAGCGACCGTGCTACCGTGGGTACCCGGTCGTCCCGGCGTGTACCGTCGGCGATCGCGTCGAACTCGCGGTCTGCACACGTTTCCAGGGCGTGTTCGTGGACCTGCTGGATCCCGTTTCGGGGGTAGCCCTCGGCGACCATGCGCTCTACTGCCGTCTCTGCGACCCCCCTGTCGAGATCGATCCGCCGACTCGGGAATCCCACCGCCCGTGCCGCCGCCGCGGCGTGTTGGTGGTCGTCGGTCACCCCGAACGAGCAACAAAGCACCGTCACGTCGTAAAACCGGTCGAGAAAGAGCGCGGCGAGCGTCGAGTCTTTGCCACCGCTGTAGAGGACGCCGACCTCCATCAGCGCCGCCTGATGTCGAAACTCTTCGAGTCAGGCGTCATCTCGCGCAGGAGTTCTTTCATCTTCTGTTCGTCGATCTCGCCCTGGATACGCCCCGAACTGGCCAGTGCCACGATCTGTTGTTCGACCTGTTCGCCGACGTCCGGTTTCGACATCTTGACAGTGTTGAGTCGCTTGCGTGCCCCGTCCGTGAGGTGCTGGCGCAGGACCGCTTTCTTCTGGGCCTCGGCCTGCTGGCGCTTTGCATCGACTGCTTCGCCCTCACCCTCGCCCATCTGGTCTTTGAGCTGTTCCCGTTTCTGTTCCCGGAGCCGTTCGAGTTCTTCCTCATTTGGGTCGCCACTCATATACGTTCATTAGCGAGTCCACGGCAAAACGATTACGGGACCGAAGCTGTACCAGTCGGCGAACACGTCGGTCCACGCCACGACACCACGCACGGAACAGTGATTTCCGTATCTTTATATACTAGACGGAGTCATCCAGGCGCATGGCGACCCAGACACTGGCTGTGGTTGGCGCTGCCGGCGGCGTCGGGACGACTCGGCTCACACTGGAGTTTGGGGCGACGCTTTCCCGCGCCGGCCGCGACGTGGTGATCTTCGACGCGGCCTTCGAGACGCAGGGACTGCGGTCGTACCTCCCGGGGGCGATCGAACACGACGTGACAGCTGTCGTGACCGACGACGTATCGCTCGAGGACGCACTGCTGGACCATCCCGCGGACCTGCCGGGGCGTCTTGCGCTGTGTCCCGCCCGCGCGCCATTCGAGCGTCTCGCGCGTGCAAAGACGGCCGGTGCAGCACAGCGGTTCGAACGACAGCTCGCAGCCGTCTCACTGTCCTGTGACGTGGTACTGGTCGATACCCCGCCAATCGGATCGAACCAGGCGGTTGCCGCGGTCAACGCGGCCGATCGCCGCGCGATCGTGACGACCGACTCTCCGCGGGGTCGTGACGCACTCGCGTTGACCCGCGATCGGTTCGCCGACCTCGGCGTCGAGGTCACGGCAGTGATCGTCAACCGGGCCGGCGACGATCCGCTCGCTGACGGGGACAGGGCGGTCCCCGAAGCGGACCTGTCCGATCCGCGTGCGGGGCCGGCGTGTGTCCCCCCCGACGAGTCGTTCGCCCCGGCCGTTGCCCGAGCGGTCGAGACCGGTCTCGGAACCACACTCGATCTGGAGTTTCCGGACGGTGGCCGCTTCTCCGGATTGCTCTGAGGATGACGTTGGGTCGCCGCTGGATTCGCCCGCCCCCGTAGATAGACCGTGTCTCATACTGTTGGCTGTACGTCTTTCAAGAACTTCGCCGCGTGGTGGCGAATATCGTAGATCAGTTACAGCCAACAGTATTAGCCGTCCGGACGGAGTCCCCGTTCGTGTTCCCAGGCGCGAACGAGTTCGGTCAGTGTCCGGTTGACCGGGACCGGCCGGTCGGCCTGCTGGACGACGTAGCCGTTGATCGCGTCGATCTCGGTTCGCTTTCGATCCTGCACGTCCTGGTGCATCGAGGAGGTGTTCTCGGCGGTCGCCGTGGCCACCTCGAGGGCGGTCTCTACGGCGGCCGATCGGGCGAGATCGGTCCCGGCCGACCGGGCGGCCCGGGCAGTCTCCCGGGCTGCCTGGCGTGCCACGTCACAGCCAGGGCCGTCGACCAGGGCGCCGTTTGGGACCCGCGCGAGGGCTGTCGTCGCGTTGATCGCCGCGTTGACCGCCAGTTTCTCCCAGAGTCTGTCGGGCATATCCTTCGCACTGTCCGTCTCGATTCCCGCAGATCGGAAGGCCTCACCGACACGGTCGGCAAGCACCGACGACCCGCCTTCACGCGGACCCAGCACCACCTCACCGGTACCGGTACACGCGACCACGCCCGGGGATTCGAGACGTGCGCCGTAGGTACAGGTCCCCGCGAGCACCGGACACCCAAGATTTGCGGCGAGTTTCGCCTCGTTTCCCATCCCGTTTTGTAAGGAGAGGGCCCCACCTAGCTCACACGCCGAGAGCTCGCGTGCGGCCGCGTCCGTGTCGAAGGCTTTTACCGTCACGACAGCGAGGTCGGCCCGCGCTGGTGGCGCCGTTTTGGCCTCCGGAACCACCCGTTCCTCGAAGACTCCGGTGATGGTGAGTCCCGCCGCGTTCACCCTGTCGACGTGTGGCTCCCGGCCGACGAGTACCACCTCGTGTTCCCGAGCGAGCAGACCCCCGATCAGGCTCCCGAGGCTGCCAGCCCCGAACACACAGATGTCCATGTGGATACCTGGCGTGGACGGCGGGAAGTGGTTTCGGTCTCAGGAGTCTCGACGGATTCGGACGACGGCACCATCCCGCCGTTGACGTTGACAGCTTCGCCTTGCACGTACTGGTTTCGATCGACGGTGACTCTACGGTGTGGCGGCTGTTGGTACCCTGATCGTCAGTGCCAGCGAGGCGGTTGGGGTTTCCGGGCGGACCGAGTTCGAAGCTCTTTAATCTGTGAGCGGGGTAAAATCGGTATCTCGCTGGACGACGGGCACCAGTGGGCACCTGCCTGTGCAGGACGGGATGTGGCCTGCGAGATCCCACGGGTCAAACGCGACAGAGTTCCCCAGAAGAAACCTCGCACGGCGGCACGGCCGCCGAGGGCTGAACCATCAAACGTCCGTGGTGATAGACATGGCACGAAGCTTCTACTCGCACATCCGGGACGCATGGAAGGAACCGGACGACGGCAAATTGGCGGAACTACAGTGGCAACGAACCCAGGAGTGGCGCGAGCAGGGCGCGGTCGAGCGCATCGATCGCCCGACCAGACTGGACAAGGCCCGCTCGCAAGGCTACAAGGCAAAACAGGGCGTCGTGGTCGCTCGCGTCAGCGTCCGCAAGGGCAGCGCGCGCAAGAGTCGGTTCAATAAGGGTCGACGCTCCAAGCGTCAGGGCGTGACCCGCGTCACGCGGCGCAAGAACATCCAGCGCGTCTCCGAGGAGCGTTGTGCACGCGTCTACCCGAATCTGCGCGTGCTCAACTCCTACTGGGTTGGAGAGGACGGTTCCCAGAAGTGGCACGAGGTGATCATGGTCGACCCCAATCATCCGGCCATCGAAAACGACGACGACCTCAGTTGGATCTGTGACGACGATCACCGTGGCCGAACGCTCCGGGGTCTGACCGGTGCCGGAAAGCGAAACCGCGGCCTGGGAACCAAAGGAAAGGGGACCGAACACACCCGCCCGAGCGTCGGTGGCGATCGCAACAGCGGGAGGTAACCTTTCCGAGCTGTGAGGTATGTCCAGTTCTCGGGCGGTTAGGGTCTGTCACCTCACTCATCGACGACTTCGATCCCCCGGTTGTTGACCGCATTCGGGTCGAGTCCGACCTCCTCGAGGAACTGTTTGTACTCGCGCTCGCACTGTTCGGCGTCACCCTGTCGGTCGGAGGCGTGATCACACAAGGCGATCAGATCGGCGGGGACGTCGTTCGTATCGACGATCCAGTGGTTGATCAGATCCGAGAGTCGCCGGATCGGTGAGGTAAAGTGGCCGTAGATTTCGAAGTTGAGCGCGTGGTGGCCACCGAAAGGATCGTTCATATACTTCGCACGGGGCATCACCTTCATCACCGCCCACTGGATCTTGTCGAGTTGTCGTTCGGGGGCTTTTTCAAGCGTCGCGTTGACCGCCTTGCGTGGTTCGTCCCACTTGTCCCCGGGTATCGAGACGCCGTCGAGGTCCTGTATCTCCCGGAGCGCGTCGCTCCACTCCTCGGGTGCGGGCTGGGGATGGACCCGGTACATCGCCTCGACCCCGCGGTCCCACATCAGTTCGTGGGTGACGGCCTTGTTTGCCTTTAGCATACACTCCTCGATGATGGTGTGGGCGCGATCCCGTCGCGGATTGAGCACGAGCGAGCCGTCGGCCTTGCGCTGTTCGTGCATCCGGTCTGCGAGTTGCCAGACGAGTTCTGTCTTCGCCGCGAGGTCGACCTCGGGATCCTCGAGGAACTCTCCGGCTGCGTCGGCGTCCTCCAAGATGTTTTCACACTCGGTGTAGGTCAGGCGCGCGTCGCTTCGGACGACCGATTTGTAGATGTCGATCTCCTCGTAGCCGAGACCGTCCGGATCGAGGTGCATCTCCACGGTGTGGGCGAGTCGGTCCTCGTGAGGGACCAGCGAGCAGACAGTTTCAGCGAGGATTGGGGGGAGCATGTGGACGGTGTAGCCGGGGAGATAGACGGTGTTTGCCCGCTGGCGCGCCTCGTCCCACATCGCCGTCTCGGGGGTGACGTAGTGGGTCACGTCGGCGATGTGGACCCACAGCACGTACTCGTCGTCGCGTTTTTCCACCGAAATCGCGTCGTCGAAGTCCTGTGCGTCGATGGGATCGGTCGTCCAGGTCGTTAGATCACGCAGGTCCCGCCGTTCGTCGACTTCCGCACTGATCTGGGCGCCGATGTTCTCGGATCGCTCCTCGGCCTCCTCAAGGACCTCCGGGGGAAACGCGTCCGGAATTTCGAACTTTTCGAAAAGTTCCTCCCGTTTGTTCGCCAGGTGGCGGGCCATTTCCTCGTCGATTTCGACCGGGCCCTGTGAGTCGGCGGTTCCGGCCTCGGCCTGCTTTGAGTTGGTCATACAGTGGGTACGGGCAGGCGGTAATTAGTCGTGTCGACCGACCGGGGTGGACTGGACGCGGTCGGTTCCATCTCCACGCGGGACCGTTCCCGGCGGATGGAACGAGGTGTTTATTTTTCGGGCACGTAACACTCGGATATGGATATCAAATCCCGACACCACCTCCGCTCGGACGCTATCGGCGAGATCCGGGAGACACTCCGGGAGGAACTGGGCGTTTCCCTCGACGCAGACTCCTTCGAGAAGGTCGAACTCGAGGACAGCGGCTGGGACGTGGTGCTGGTCGACGGCAGCCCGCTCGTGGTGTATTTCGACGACGATCCGTTCGTGACAGTCAGAGGGGCAAACGCCCGCCCGCCGGAGAAACACGTCGTCACAGTCGACGCCGGGGCAATCGAGTTTGTCTCAAACGGCGCGGACATCATGCGCCCGGGGATTGTCCAGGCGGATGGCGATATTGCGGCGGGTGATCTCGTTGTCGTAAATGAACAGAGCCACGGCAAGTTCCTCGCTGTCGGCCGCGCCAGGGTCGCTGGCACGGAGATGGTCGGCGAGGAGGGGCGGGTAGTGGAATCGCTACACCACGTCGGCGACGACCTCTATGAACTGTCGGTGTAAGCCAGGAGTCGACGGCCCAAGCCGGGTTGTGGGCGCACAGTCACAACACGTTGGGTCCTGTCTGACGTAAAGCCTAAGCGCCCGGCGGCCGGTGGAAGTCGTATGGGACTTATGAGCAAGATCTTCGGGGACACCAGCGGAACCCGTCAGGCCGGGGATTACGTCGAACTGACCGCCGAGGATCTTACCGTCGAGGAGGTCGAGGGGGAAATGGAGGTCAAAATCGCGCGGATCGGCGACAAGACCGATACAATCGAAATCAAAGACGCAGTCTACGACGGCCACATCGTCATCGCCGACATCACCCGCCACACCACACAGGACCGGACGATGGAACACATCACCGACGAACTCAAACAGGTCGCCAAGGAGGTCGGTGGTGACATCGTTCAGAAAGACGACGATCAGCTCATAATCACACCTGCTGGTGTCGGTATCAGCCGCGAGCGACTCAGCATCTAGATCGGACCGACGCGCGGTCGGACAGTCAGGCAACGTCGTCGGGGACCTCGTCGTCCTCGACAGATCGTTTCATCGATTCGCGGCGGGCCTTGGCGTCCCGGCCGGTCGCTTCCTTGAGAAACTCGTTTTTCAGCGAAACAGCCTCCTCGGCGGCCTCGACGTGGCCGTCGGCGATCACCTTCTCGGCCGGACGCTCCTCGATATGCAGAGCAACTTTGTCTTTCTTGTTGCTGTACTCGACAGTTCCTGCCGTAACACGGGAAAAAACCGGGTTATCCGGGTCCTCGACTATATGCAGTTCGCCGTCGTTGTACGGCTCCACGTCGGTAATCGGACCGAAATACTCCTCGATGAACGCCTCCATGTCCGCCACCCGGTCTTCGAGATATTCCCCCCGGCGCATCTTGTACTCTCGCATGGACGTGGCTTTGCGAGGGGCATTCTTACCTTTTTCGAGCGCACGT
>JAQCMX010000126.1 GCA_028274885.1 Haloarculaceae archaeon | reverse complement strand
ATCGCCACGGAGGAGGCCACGCTTTACCAGCAAGCGCGCGAGGAGTTCGACGTGACACCCGAGAAAGCGGAGATGCACAGGTGGCTCGAATCCCAGCGGGACCTGACAGAGACGAAGGCAGCGCGCTACCTCTCGACAATTCCTGCAGTAACCCAACCGGATGCTGTCGCAGCCAGAAATCTATCGGCCGGGCTCCGGTTTGCGCTTGCACTCCGGGGGCTGGCCGACGAACTCCACGACCCGGCCGCGACCGACATCCAGACGGCAGTCGAGAAAGGCACAGTACCCGGGGTCTTCGAGAGGACCAACCGCGACTCGGAGGCTGTACACGCCGCCCTCGCGCGGACCCTGTTGGGGGCACACTTTGGACTCGAGGATACCCCCTACCCACCGACCCAGTTCGCGCTCGAACTCTGATATACTGTTACTGTTGGCTGTAACTGATCTACGATATTCGCCACGTGGTGGCGAAATTCCTGAAAGACGTACAGCCAGCAGTATGGTGATTATTGCGAATCTGTACCGCCTTCGCGGATCAAAACGGCTGTTTCACGCCATGACACAGCACTATCTGTGACGTGGCCACGAAAACTACCGCAACAATCGCTATGAGACGGGCTGTGTCGGCGGTTCGACCGGACCGGGCGAGCGTTTCGGCGGCCTTTGCCGGTACATACTGTCGAACACCGGGAGATTCCCCGGTATGTCGTTTGGGTTGACGCCGCCGGTCTTTTTATTCACAGACGGTGTACAATGGATATGGACATCGGATTTGTCTTGTTGGTGCTCAGTTTCCCCGTATTCGCGCTCGTACTGTTGTCTGCCTGGGTGTACGTGGACGCACCGTATCAGGGGATGGACCGGCACAAGTGGGCGGCTGCGACTCTTTTATTACCGTTAATTGGATTTTTCGCGTACCTGCTCGAGCGGGCCGAAAGCAAGGACGAACTGCGCGACGAGATGTTTACCGACGGGACCTTCGAGATACACGAGTCAAGAGCCGACGACACCCCGTTTGCCGAATCTAGCCAGAAACTGAGCGCCGATGAGTTACAGAGACAGGGCGAAAACGGAAGCGAGGAGACAGAGGCGGAGTGAGATACCAGTCGACGGTGGTCGTTTAGGCGGGTACAGACCGCTATCGGGCAGGAACAGGGGTCGAGAGGAACGAAGGTGGCTGAACCGACGGTGTCAGTAGAACTCGCGGACGAGATCCATCGCATCCTCGGGTGCACCATCGGGGATCTCGGACATATTCTGATCCATCCCCTCCCGTCTCCCGTAGGGCACCGAGTCCGGGTCCTGATAGAGGATTCCGACGTGCTCGCGGTCGCCGGACATGATGCGCTCGCGGGCATCGTCCTCATCCGACGGATCGTGGTCAGTTTCCGAAAGATCGACGATCGAGTCCCGCCAGTAGTCGTAGGTGTCCACGTCGTTGAACGTCACGCACGGCGAATAGACGTTCACGAGGCCGAACCCGTCGTGTTCGATCGCTTCCCTGACAAGTTCGGTGTGGCGCTGGCTATCAGAGGAAAACGACTGGGCGATAAAGGTCGCACCCGAGGCAAGAGCCAGCGCGAGCGGATTGACCGGGGCCATGTTTGTCCCGTCCGGCGACGTCGAGGTCTCGAAGTCCTCGCGACTCGTCGGCGAGGCCTGCCCCTTGGTGAGCCCGTAGATGCGGTTGTCCATGACGACGTAGCTCATGTCGACGTTGCGCCGGACAGCGTGGATGAAGTGACCGGCACCAATGGAGTAGCCGTCACCGTCCCCGCCGGCGACCATCACCTCGAGTTCGGGGTTTGCCATCTTCACGCCCGCGCCCACAGGCAGTGCGCGGCCGTGGACGCCGTGGAGCGCGTAGCTGTGCATGTAGGTACCGATCTTGCCCGAACAGCCGATGCCCGCCACGATGAACGTGTTGTCGGGGTCGTTGCCGGTCTCGGCAAGTGCCTTCATCATACCGTTCATCGTCCCGAAGTCGCCACAGCCGGGACACCACGTGGGTTGCTTGTCGGACTTGAAGTCGATGAATCGAACGTCTGAGCTCATTGTGTTGTTGCCTCCTGGGACGGTTTAACTGATCTCCGCACCTTCTCTGCGAGTTCGTCGGCCTTGAATCGCACGCCATCGAATTTGTTCACGCGTTCGAGACGTTCGAGCACGTCCCGTTCGAGCAGATCTGCGAGCTGTCCTTTCGCGTTACACTCGACAACGATCGTCGTCTCCGCGTTCTCGATTTCCGCTGTGAG
Source organism: Haloarculaceae archaeon (assembly GCA_028274885.1). Taxonomy (GTDB): domain Archaea; phylum Halobacteriota; class Halobacteria; order Halobacteriales; family Haloarculaceae; genus Halovenus. Next base: position 6,010 of record JAQCMX010000126.1, on the reverse strand, counting down.
GTCCGGACGCGGGGAGAGATACGGCATCGAGATAAACCGGACATCGATGCCGTCTTTGGCGAGAAGTTCCATGCCTTCCCGGATTGGACCCTCGTTGGACCCCCACGAGATGAGCAGTGTGTCCGCGTCGGGATCACCGAACTCACGGTAGTCCCAGGTCTCTCGTTGTTTCGAGGTTTCGATCTTTCGCTGGCGTTTCTCGACTTGCTCGACCCGGATCTCCGTGTCCTCGGTCCGGCGGCCAAGGGCGTTGTGTTCGAGTCCCGTCGTCATGTGGGCACCCCCATCGGTGCCGGGGAACGCACGGGGGCTGATACCGTCTGCAGTCGGGAAGTGTGGCTGGAACCGGTCTTGCTCGTCGGTCCAGGAATCGATCTCCTCCTCGTCGACGATCTTTCCGCGTTCGATCTCGACATCGTCCATATCGAACGTCTCCGGCCGGAACGTCTGTTCGGTGACTGCAAGCGAGAGATCCGAAACTAGATAGACGGGGAGTTGGTACTTTTCGGCGAGATTGAACGCTTCGACTGTCCGCCAGAAACACTCTGCGACAGTGGTGGGGCCGATAACCAACCGTTCGACCTCGCCGTGGCCGCCGTAGATAAGCATGTTCAGGTCACCCTGCTCCTGTTTGGTTGGCATGCCCGTGGAGGGCCCGGCCCGCATCACGTCACAGATGACCAGCGGGGTTTCACTCGCCCCGACGAGTCCGAACGTCTCGGTCATCAGGTCAACCCCCGGCCCGGATGTCGCGGTCATCGCGCGAGCGCCAGCACGCGCAGCACCTAAGCTGAGATTGATTGCGGCGAGTTCGTCCTCGGCCTGAATAACCTTGCCGCCGTACTGGTCGATCCGACCCGTCAGGTACTCCATCACGTCGGTCGCAGGCGTGATCGGGTAGCCCGCGTAGAACCGACAGCCGGCCGCGATCGCGCCCATGCCGATGGCCTCATCGCCGTTGAGCAGGACGTAGTCGCTGTCGGTCGTCTCGAGATCGTATTCCTCGGTGTGGTCGTAGTTTTCCTGAACGTACTCCTGACCGAGCCGGGCAGCGTCCTTGTTGTTCTCGACGATGGCGGTGCCCTTGTCTTTGAACCGTTTCTCGAGGGAGGCGTCGAGACTCCCGATCGGGAAGTTGGTCACCTGACAGGCGGCCCCGAGTGCCACGACGTTTCGCATAATCGAACCGCCGGCGTCCTCGGCCAACGACTGCAGCGGGACATCGAGGTCCACCATGTTATCGGGGACCTCCACGTTCTGCATCGTGGTGCGTTCGCCGTCGTAGATGATGACGCTCCCGTCGTGGAGTTCGTCCATATTCTCGTCGATGGTCCGCTCTGTGAGCGCGATGAGTATGTCGAGGCGGTCCACGACACTTTCGACCCTGTCGACCGACGTGCGGATCTTGTAGGCTGTGTACCCACCACGGATCCGCGAGGCGAAGTCCTTGGAGGTATACACGTGTCGGCCAGCCCGTGAAAGGGCTTGTGCGAATATTTTGCCCGTAGAGTCGATCCCATCGCCGGCTTCCCCGCCGATGGCCCAGTTCAAGTCGTCTGGCATACTATATCGCAGATATCCCGGGCTGCCGCAAAAGCCTTCGGGAATGCTCTGCTGTTGCACCTGTACTGTGATATATCCATCCTCAGACCGGCGCTTCTCATCGAATACGGAACTCACGCTGGCGCCGGAGAAATAGACGTTCTGATCGGTCAACAGGACAGTTCCGTGAGGGAGCGGACAGCCCCTGTCGTCGGTATCGATGTCGGTAACTTCATACTAACGGCTATAAGCCCATGAACAATTTCGACCCCCCGCGGAGGAGGAGGTCAACCTGCTGTGGCTGTTGCTCGCGGCTACCGTCGAGACCGGGGCGAGCAGGCTACAGAACGGGACCGGAAGGGCGAGCAGGCTACAGAACGGGACCGGAAGGGCGAGCAGGCTACAGAACGGGACCGAAAAAAAGTGAGCGTGCGCGAGCCCGCGTGAAACACGTGGTATATCCTCCTAATGGCTAGTGTGTTCGCGTCACTGCTACTTGTCACCGCCGGCCTGCTGTCGACCAACCACGTGGGCTTTCTGTAACCGGCGTCGGACCGCAATTGTATTGACCCCGACCGCCCACGGTAACTACGGGCTCAATCCTCCAATCCGCGATGATGGACAGACTTGGCGTCGACCCGCAGGTTCTCGCACTGGCACTGGCGAGGATGTCAGAGTCGATCGGCAACTCGTTTCTCATCGTCGTCTTGCCGCTTTTTGTTGCGAGCGATGTGACCACGGGGAGTACGTTCGGGCTTACGGAGGTCGCTATCACCGGCCTGATTCTCTCGCTTTTTGGATTCGTGAACAGTTCACTCCAGCCCGTCACAGGGCGTCTCTCGGATCGAACCGGACGGCGAAAGATATTCGTCCTGATCGGTCTTGTTATCCTCTCTGCCGCGAGTTTCGCCTACTCGCTGACGACGGTGTACTGGCACCTGATCGGACTCCGTCTCGTCCAGGGGGTCGCTGGAGCACTCATTATCCCCACGACGGTTGCACTGGTCAACGATCTCGCGACGACAGACAACCGCGGCGGGAACATGGGGACGTACAACACCTTTCGGCTTGTCGGATTCGGGGTCGGGCCGATTGCGGCCGGTGGCGTCGTCGCAGCAGGCCCGTACAGCTTCGGATTTGGCAGCGTGACGCTCCTCATCAGTGGCTTCGAGGCGTCCTTTTATTTCGCTGGCTGTACCGCCCTCCTGAGCTTTCTTCTCGTGTTTGGTTTGATCCGTGACCCCGCGACCGCCCCCACAGACTCCGAGAACGGTGGTGGTTTTGCGATCTTCGACCGAGGCGGTGAGCACCTGCTTGATCCTGTGTTTACCCTCGGGGTCGCGTCGCTTTTCATGGCGGTCGGGATCGCGATGTTCGCGACACTCGGTGAACCGATCAATGCCCGCCTCGATCAGGGTCCGGAGATGTTCGGTCTCCAGTTTGCCGCGTTCGTGCTGGCACAGGTACTCCTGCAGGCACCGATCGGTCGGGCAACTGACTTCTACGGGCGAAAACGGTTCATTGTTCTCGGAATGGTGTTGCTCGTCCCAACGACGTTCGTCCAAGGGATCATCCTCGATTCGTGGCTGATGTTTCTCGCACGTTTCCTCCAGGGCATCGCCGGTGCGATGGTGTTTGCCCCTGCACTCGCGCTAGCGGGTGATCTTGCGCCCGCCGACGGGTCCGGAACGACACTTTCGGTTCTGACGATCGCCTTCGGGTTTGGTGTCGCAATCGGTCCGTTGTTGTCGGGTTTTCTCGTTCGTCTGGGGTTTGTCGTCCCGTTTGCCTTCGGAGCAGCCCTCGCCGCCGTCGGTGTCGTACTGGTCCAGACACAGATCGAGGAGGCCATGACGCCAGAGCGATCTCTCCCCTTCTGAGTTCCAGATACCCGTGAAGGTGTCTCGCTGTCTTTATGAGGAGTCCGCGGATATAATGTGTATGGACTTCAGCCCGAACCAAGAGCAGTCACAGATCAGATCGATGGTTGCGGAGTTCGTCGACGAGGAGGTCAGCCCGGCAGCAAAGGAAATTGACGCGACCGACGAGTTCCCGTGGGATCTCATCGACCAGATGGCCCAATTGGATCTCATGGGGATGCCCATCCCCGAGGAGTACGGCGGTGCCGGACTCGACTACCACGCCTACATCGCGGCACTCGAGGAGATTTCGCGGGGCAGCGGCGGTCTCGGAACGATCGTCGCCGCGCACATTTCGCTGGCGTGTAACATGGTCTATGAGTTCGGCTCTGAGGCACAGCGCGAGGAGTATCTGACCCCGATGGCACAGGGTGAGGACATCGGTGCGTTTGCGCTTTCGGAACCCGGGGCTGGTAGTGACGTCCCCGCTATGGGTACGGTCGCCGAGCACGACGGCGACGGATACGTTATCAATGGTAACAAACTGTGGATCTCGAACGGTTCGGTGGCGGATACGGTCACTGTTTTTGCAAAGACCGATCCAGACGCTGGCGGTCGTGGCATCTCCTCGTTTATCATCAGGCCCGAGGTGGACAACGGATTCATCGTCGAGGGCACCGAGGACAAACTGGGGGACAAGGGCTGTCCGACCGCAGAGTTGCGTTTCGACGACCTCCGGATCCCCGAATCGCGGCGTCTCGGTGCGGAAGGAAAGGGGCTCTTGCAGGCCCTGAAGACGCTCAATGGCGGCCGGATATCGATCGCTTCCCGGGGTGTTGGGATCGCACAGGCAGCACTCGACCAGGCCCGCGAGTACGCACAGCAACGCGAGCAGTTCGACCAGCCGATCAGTGACTTCCAGTCGATCCAGCACAAACTGGCCGACATGGATACGAAAACGCGTGCGGCCCGGTTGCTGATGCACGATGCCGCCGACCGGAAGATGCGGGGCGAATCGTACATCAAAGAGGCCGCACAGGCAAAGCTCTACGCCTCGGAGGTGTCCCGGGAGGTGGCAAACGAGGGCATTCAGATCCACGGTGGCTACGGCTACGTGAAAGACTTCCCTGCAGAGCGGTTCTATCGTGATGCCAAGCTCAACGAGATCTACGAGGGAACCAGCGAGATCCTGCGCAACACCATCGCCGAGGAGATGCTCGAGTGAGGCTGCAACCGATTAGTAATCGAAGATACGGCTGGTTCCGGAACCGTACGTCGGTACGATCGTTGCGCTCTCACGGTGCTTGTTGGGGTTATCCCGACGACTAGGTCGCGGATGTCGCCCTCAACGACATGTAATACACGTGTTACGTTGTCGCGTCGAAAAAACCCGCAACAGTTACTATCAGCCCTGAGAATTGCGACGGTAGCTTCAAATATGTCGGTTTTATAGGTAACGTTGGAAAGATCGTGACGCTCAGTCAGTTTCTTGACGAGGTCGAGTATCCGGAGCGTTCGCTGGTCGTTATGAATCGGACGGCACCCGATCCCTTTCACCAGATGTTAGAGGATCTATTCGCGGATCAGTCGATCGAAGTTGCGGAGGGTGTCGACAGAGACTTCGACGAGAACACGATCGTGCTCGTCGAGGACGGCGAGATCGTCGCACAGTCGCCGCTCGCTGCCCTGAACGACGCAATTTTGCTGGTCAACTCCGATCTGTACTCGACCGGAACGGTCGATCTCACCGACACGACGGTCCCATCGGTCATCGACGGGCTCACCGATTCGCTGTTCAGACTCCGTGGCTTTCCTCAGTCGAACTCGGAGAAACTGCTGTTGATTCTCATCTCCCGACACATCGAACGGCTGGCCTACGAGACCGGCGGGGGTACCCTCCGATCGTCGTTCCAGCAACTCTCACGGATCACCGATGAGCGGGGAACCAAACAGGTCTACCAGAAGGTTGCAAGCACCACCGTCGACGTGCACGTCTACGGACAACCGGATTGGACCCCCACGCCCGATTTCCCGGTCACCGCCCACGGTGGCTACAAGGAGGATTTCCGCACGTCGTGGTTCGTCATCTACACCCCCGAGGACGCCTCGGCCGAGCAGGCGGCACTGCTGGCCATCGAGACCGAACCCCAGGTCTGGGACGGGTTCTGGACCTACGATCCCACACTCGTCTCGAAGCTCAGCGAACACATCCGCAGGACACTCTGAAAGAGACCACGCTCTGTACGACGGGTCTGTGGGATCGTTTGAGCTTTCCGGGCGTATTTTGCTCGCCTACAATCCCAAACCCGCCCGGATCGGGGAACAGACGACTCATACTGATTATGACGGCACTTTTTGATCCTGATCGGGTACCTCGGCCGTTTCACGACCTGAGACAGGCACTGAGCGACACGATAGTGGTACAGCCTCGCACCAATCAGTATCAAGCGAAGCTATCCGCCTGCTTCGGGGGACGCATTACTCAACGGACGTGCGAGCGAGGAGCCAGTTCACGTGTTCGTGTAGTCGCCGCCGTCCATCGTCGGTGAGCGCGTACACGTCGTGGATACCCTCCGTGTGTGTTTCGACAAAGCCGGAGGACTCGAGTC
>JAQCMX010000122.1 GCA_028274885.1 Haloarculaceae archaeon | reverse complement strand
ACGAGGACATCGATGTCCGCGAACGACTCCGGTCGCTCCGACAGATCGAACCGCTCTTTCCGGACATCAATCTTTTCGACGGCGTGGTCCCGTTCGCGCAACTCCGAGAGCAGGAGCTTCTCGTCCCGACGAATGCGCGAGTAGAGGATGCCAACATTCATTCTCTTCTCGAATCCCGGTCGGTGTCTCACTCGCCCCAGTCTTCCTCGAGTTCGGGCGCCTCCTGGAGTTCGACCGGATCCAGCGAGACAACTTCGAGTTCCGCCCCCGTGATCGGACTGTCGATGATCTCGCCGACCTCCACGTCTCCCGGCAGTTCGATCTCTTCACCCGTCAGGGGATCTTCCGTCACAATACTGTCGGTGTCGTCTGTCATTGTACCTTTCTGTACCGAGTGGAATGGCTTAAACCCTTCGAACTTATCAGAAGAAGATAGTTACCCATAAACGACTATGCGACCGTTATTATGGCATTTTATCGAGTTTTGGAACTGGCTATATCAAATATGTGGTAGTATATCCCCTCGCGGGGATCGTGGCTCCCGTGGCTCTGGGCCGGGCTCCCCTGGAGGCTGTCTCCGCTGTCCCCGTGGTGTGTTTACCGCCCCGAACAGCTCAGACACGGCGGCTCACCTCCTCGCTCAGACGCTTCTCGGCAGCCTCGACGGTGCCCCGTCGCTCGGCGAGGGCATCGTGGTCTACTTCGAGGCGTTCGTCTGCTCGCTGGAGTTGTTCCTCGACCACTTTCGGTGCCGGCCCGCCTCGCGAGTCACGCGTCACGACACTCTCCGTGGGATCTAAGACCGTTTCCACGGCCTCGCGCTCCGCGTACGTCTCGAGTGGCTCTCCGAGTACCTCCTGGACGGCGGCAGCGATCGTTTCTACGGTCGGATCGTCTGTGCGTTCGCCAGCCTGTGCGACTACTTCGTGGGCCCTGCGAAAGGGGATCCCTGACTGTGCGAGCAGATCAGCCACGCCCGTCGCTGTGGCAAACCCCTCGCCTGCTGCCTCGGTGAGTCGCTTTTCCGGCCATTGGGCGGTCGTCACCGCACCGACAGCGACGTCGATCGATTCCTGCACTGAGTCGATGGCGTTCCAGGCGTGACGACTCGCGCGTTGCAGGTCGCGATTGTACGCCCGAGGGAGCGCTTTTGTCGCCGTCAACAGCCCGTTTAGCCCTGCCGTCGCATCGCCGGTCCGTCCGCGCACGAGTTCGAGCGTGTCCGGGTTTTTTTTCTGAGGCATGATCGAGGAGGTCGAGGCGTACTCGTCGGCAAGGTCGATCTGACCGCGACTGGCAAAGCCGATAACGTCCTCGGCCAACCCCGATAGCGTGGTCGCGATCCCGGTGACTGTGGCGGTGGTCTCGAGGAGGAAATCCCGCGTCGAGACGGCGTCCATCGCGTTCTCGACCAGCACCGGTTCACCCCCGCTGTCGAGAAAGCCAAGCAGTTCGGCGGTCCGTTCGCGGTCGATATCGAACGGTGTTCCTGCGAAGGCTGCCGCCCCGAGTGGCGACCGGTTCACCCGGCTGTAGGCCCCAAGCAAGCGCTCGCTGTCCCGTGCGAGCGCGCTCTCGTAGGAGCACAACCAGTGAGCGACCGTCGTCGGTTGAGCCGGCTGGAGGTGGGTGTAGCCTGGCATCACCGTATCGGTGTGGTCACCCGCCGCGTCGAGCAACCGCTTCCGGGCCGCAACGACCGTCTCCGCGGTTGCGAGCAGGTCCTCGCGCAGGCGGTAGCGGAGACACGCCGCGACCTCGTCGTTGCGCGAGCGAGCCGTGTGCATCCGTCCGCCCTCGGGGCCGATCCGGTCGATAACTGCCGTCTCGACCGCCTCGTGTACGTCCTCGCCGTCGGGGAGCGATTCGTGTCCGGCAGCCTGGATCTCGGCAAGTGCCCCCAGTATCGCCGTGGCGTCTTCGCCCTCGATGATCTCCTGTTCGGCCAGCATGATGACGTGTGCCCGGTCGACCGCGAGATCGGCCGGGAGAATACGTTTGTCGGCCGCAAGCGAGGAGAGAAACTCGCGTGCGGGGCCGCCGCTGAATCGGTTGCGGCGGATGACACCTTCCGCCCCGGCATCAGGG
>JAQCMX010000117.1 GCA_028274885.1 Haloarculaceae archaeon | reverse complement strand
GTTCGGCGGTGAGTTCTGCCACGCGATCCAGCGTCGGTGCGTCGATGACGCCGTCGTGAAAGCCACGGTCGACCCGCTTCTGGAGAATCTCCGCGATTTCCGGTTCGTCGTACCTCGGAAAGTAGATGTCCTCGGGCCGAAAGACGCTTTGGACCCGGCTGTCCAGTTCCTCGATGATGTCCAGATCCGTATCCGAGGAGATGACGATGACGCCGATCCGTGCGCCGCCCTGCTCCTCGTGGGCACGCAACAGCGAGTACAGCGTATCCGAGGCCTCTGACTCGTAAAACAGGTAGTTCACATCGTCGAGCGCTACCACCAGCACCTCGTCGTCCTCGACGAGTTGGTCGGTGACCTGCGAGAACAGTTTCTTAAATGAGATACCCGACGTGGGCGGTTCGTAGTCAAACACACCCTCGAACAGTCGGGAGAACACCGCATATCGCGTCGAGTTGACCTGGCAGTTCACCCGGACGGCCTGGACGTCGGTCTGGGTCCGCAACTCGTCGAAGAGGATCTGGACTGCCGTTGTCTTGCCGGTCCCGGGGGGTCCCTGTGACATCACGTTCACCGGCCGCGACCCCCGGACCGCCGGCCGCAGGGCGTATTTCAGACTCTCCATCTGTGATTCGCGGTGCAGGAACGCCTCCGGGACGTAGTCAATCTCGAAGACGTGTTCGTCCCGAAACACCGTCTCGTCCCAGGACAACATCCCCTCCTCGGGGTCCTCTGTCATTACTTTCACCGAGCTTGCCGCGACACTTAACAGTATTGACGGGCGCGTCGCTTTTTTTATCCGACCAGGACGAACCGTCGGCACAGACTACTCAAATTTCTCGAGCAACGACTGATAAAAGGTTCCGCCCGCACCCTCGGTCGCGAGCTTCTCGACGATGAGTTCCGGCGTCGACCGGGCAAGCTGGCCTTTTACTGGCGTCCGCTCGACCTGCAACTCCCCGTCCTCGAGCCCGCGTGCCTGGATGCCGTCGACAGTGAGGCCAATCTCCGCGGCGTCGCTGATCTCACGTGCGAGATGCGAGACGAACACCGCAGTAGCATTCCGGTCGGCGAGGGCCTCCAGAATACCCGCTACAATGTTCGCGCTCGCCCCGGGCTCTGTGATGCTCTCGAGCTCGTCAACCAGCACGAGTACCGGCCGGTCGGCCGAGACCCCGGTCACGAGGTCACCGAACTCCTGGAGTGTCGCCTCGAACGCGCCCGCATCGAGGGTTCCCTGCGTCTTGGCGTGGTAGTGGAGTTCCCCGACCTGGCTCACGCGCGCTCGCTCTGCGGGGACCGGCAGTCCCATGTGTGCAAGTGTCACGACGAGTGCGACCAGGTCCAGCGTCGAGGTCTTTCCGCCGCTGTTGACCCCCGAGAGCAACGCTACGCCGTCGACGTGGTAGTCGATCGGCTCGACATCCTCGAATGCCACCTCAAGCAGCGGTGACCGACCGCCCTCGATCGCGAACCCTTCACCCCCGATCGTCGCCGCGGTGCATCCGAAATCGGCAGCAAACCGGGCGATCGCCAGTTCCACGTCCAGTTCCAGTGCCCCCGCGACGAGCTCCTCGCAGTCCTCGCGCATCCCCGCGAGGTCTCCGGCGAGCGAGCGCTTTTGGGTCGCTGCCCGTCGGTCGCGGGCCGCGGTCAACCCCTCGCGCAGCCGACTCACGACCGCTTTGTCGTGTTCGACCGGGTAGGTCGGCTCGTCGTCGAAGGCTCGCCGCGCCACGTCTGCGGTGTCCTCGAGTGCAAGCGTCTCGACGAGTCGCTCGCGTGCGGCCTCGACCGCCCGTGCGTACTCGTCTGCGAGTTCGCGCTCAAGCAGGGAGTCGATCCCTGCGCCGCGCTCAACGAGTGAGAGCAGATCGGTGCCCTCGATGGTCACATCCCGTTTCTCGATTGCGTTCCGAAGGTGGTCGTTTGCGACCCGTTCTGCCTCACTGACCGCGGCGTCTACGTCCCCGGCGGCGGCCGTCAGCCGGTCGAGTTCCTCGTCGCCACGGATCGATCCGTCCGCGCCCAGTTGTGCCAGTGCAGATTCGAGCGCGTCCAGTTGGCAGGGTGGCTCCAGAGCAGCCTGCCGGTGGACCCGGATGGCCGCCTGCAACGTCTCCCTGTTGTGGGCAAAGAACGCGAGTGTCCGCTCCGGGACGACGCTCACCGGATCTTCGA
>JAQCMX010000115.1 GCA_028274885.1 Haloarculaceae archaeon | reverse complement strand
CGGTGAAACTCGATGGCAGCACCCTGTCCGAAGCCGACGCACTCGGTTGCCAGACCGAGTTCCGCGCCCCGTCGTTGCATCTCGTGGACCAGCGTCACGGGGAGTCGGGCACCGGTTGCGCCCAGTGGATGTCCGATCGCAATCGCGCCGCCGTTGACGTTGTAGCTGTCGTCGTCGAAGCCGAGTTCGCGCTGGCAGTACAGACACTGGCTGGCAAACGCCTCGTTGAGCTCGACGAGATCGTAGTCCGCGGTGTCCCGGTCGATCCGGCCTGTGAGTCCGCGAACGGCCGGCACAGGACCGATTCCCATGACCGTCGGGTCGACGCCAGCGACGTTGTGGTCGCCGATTTCGGCGAGGGTGTCGAAGCCGTGATCGTCCGCAAACGCACGGCTCGTGATGAGCAACCCGGAGGCGCCGTCGGTGATCTGCGAGGCGTTACCGGGCGTGACCGTCCCATCGGATTTGAAAACACTCGGGAGATCCGCGAGTTTCTCGACGCTCGTGTCGTAGCGGATCCCCTCGTCTCTTTCGACTGTCCCCGCCTCGGTCTCGATCGGAACGATCTCGTCGGCGAATTTCCCTGACTCCGTCGCCGCGACGGCCCGTTCGTGACTCCGGGCCGCGTACTCGTCCTGGGCCGCCCGGGAGATGTCGTACCTCTCGGCGACCTCCTCAGCGGTCATCCCCATCTGGAGGTTTCCGACGTTGTACTGATCGTTTAGCCCCGGATGGAGGTTGTGGGTGTTCCCACCCATCTGGACCCGGCTCATGGATTCGACTCCGCCGGCGATCAGGCAGTCGCGCTGGCCGGCGGCAATCGCGTCTGCGGCACGCATGACCGCCTCCGCGGAGGACCCACACCAGCGGTTGATCGTGCTTGCCGGTGTCGGTTCACCGAGATCTGACATGAGCGCGATGACCCGCGCCACGTTGTTGCCCTGTTCGTCGCGCTGCTGAGCACACCCCCACAGCAGGTCCTCGACCGCCTCGCCGGTCAGGCCGGTCTGTCCGAGGATTTCGTCAATCAGCGGAACAGAGAGGTCCTCGCTCCGAACGGCCCCGAATGCGCCGTCTTCGGTCCCCTGCGGTGTCCGCACTGCCTTGACGATGACCGGTGTCCGGGCCATAGCGTTCTATCGGCATCGGTCGTATTAAATCCCAGACACCGGGTGAGAGATTAGACAGTCACCAACAGTCCGTATCAGTCGGACGCATCCGATCCGAGGGTTTCGTCTTTTTGTGTCTTCAGATCGTCCAGAAGCGAGCCGAGCGAGACCCGTTTCTCGCCGACGGTTGCGCCGACGAGTGCTCCGAGTGCCCCGCCGGTGCTCGCTGCGTTCTTGCTCAACAATCCGCCGACCGCCGCGCCGAGAGCGGCGCCGATCGCCGCATACCGGGCACGACTCAGTGCGCGTTTGATACGTCCCATGGCCCCTCGTTGGGCAACAGGTCGTATAAACCCCTGTCAACAGGCAGTCCGGACGCGTCCTCGACGCCGGCACGAACGGAGAAGTTCGAGTCACTTATGACACTGCTGGGACTATATCTATGGAATGACTGACCTGGAACTCGATGTAGTCGAATTCGTTCTGACGGCCGCAATCTACGACGACAACGACCGCTTCGAACCCGACGACCTGCCGGCCACACATCGGTCGGTGTTCTGGTCGGACGGCCGCATCGAGCGCCCGGTAACCGCGACACAGACGACCGCCAGCGAGGCGACTGGCGTCGATCGGCCATGGGAGGCCATCTCGGGGCTGATGTTTACCGACTACGACGATTTCTCCGGCACCCTCTCACTGACAGACCGGTCGATGGCCGAGAAGTGGTACCTCGACCGCGTAGACGACCAGCGCATCGAGGAAAACCCGGTGCTCGCGGCCCACTTCGCCGACGAACGGGACGTGGATTACGAACACGCACGGGAGCACAACCGACCGGCGCGTGCCGACCGTGCATTTGTCGACTCCCTGCTTGAGGAGTATTTCGACGAGGACGAGGAAGACGAGATGCTCGATCTGGTCGACGTCCAGACCCCGGAAGACGTCGATCTGACCCTCAACGACATCGTCCTGACCGCCGAACAGGAAGGGGAAATCCAGAAAATCGTCAAGGCGATCGAACACCGCCAGTACCTGGCGCGAATCGGTCTCCGTGAAGTCGGCAAACTCCTCTTTGTCGGCCCGCCAGGTACGGGCAAGACATCCGTCGCCCGCGCGCTGGGACAGGATCTCGGACTCCCGGTCGTGGAGGTCAAACTCTCGATGATCACGAGCCAGTATCTCGGCGAGACCGCAAAAAACGTCGAGAAGACCTTCGAGGTGGCAAAGCGGCTTGCCCCCTGTATCCTCTTTATCGACGAGTTCGACTTCGTCGCTAAAACGCGCTCTAGTGACGAACACGCCGCGATCAAGCGGGCGGTCAACACACTGCTCAAGAGCATCGACGAGGTCAGCCTGGTCCAAGACGAGGTCCTCCTGATCGGTGCAACCAACCATCCCGACCAACTCGACGCGGCTGCGTGGCGGCGCTTCGACGAAATTGTCAACTTTCCCAAACCCGACGCACCGATGCGGACGGATATTCTCAAGGTGGTTACCCGCGAGATGGACATCGTCGACTTCTCACCCAAGGAGCTTGCAGAGTTGACCGAAGGACTGACCGGCAGCGACCTCCGACTCGTGTTGCGCGAAGCCGTCCTTGAGGCGCTCACCGAGGAGCGAACCACCCTGACTCAGCAGGATCTGGTCGACGCGATCAAGGACTTCGAGGAGCGCGACACACTGAAAAACCTCGATATGATCGACGGTGATCACGATGCGCTCGTCGCGGGCGGCCTCGGTGACAGCCATGATCACGGCAACGACCTATGAGGGTGACACTTCTGGGGACCGGCGACACGACGGGGACCCCCACGGTCGGGTGTGACTGTGACACCTGCCAGCGGGCCCGTGACCCCGGTGACGACCTCCGGGAACAGGCTCGCACACAGGGGGCCACAATCACCCCAGCCGGCGGCGTCGAACGGACCCGATTTTCGGTCCACGTCCACAACGACCGCACCGGCGAGTCACTGCTCGTGGACTTCAGCCCGGACTTTCGCCACCAGTTTCTCCGCGAGGGGGTGACACTCCCGGACGCGGGGATCATCACGCACATCCACTTCGACCACCTCGACGGGCTCGGCAACTGCTTCCGACTGTTCGATCACCTCGACGTGTACGCCGCGAACGAAACCGATCCAGTTACCGACAGAAGCGTCGCCGGAACCGTCGCAGCCGACTACGAGTATCTCGATCAGATCGCGGTCCATCCGCAGTCGCCACTTGAAACGTTCGAGGCCTGTGGGTTCGAGGTGACGCTCGTCCCGGTCGATCATCCGCCGCTTTTGTGCTACGGACTGGCAATCGAAGAGCCGGACACGGGCGCGAAGCTCTCGATTTCGGGGGATACCAGCTACGACGTCCCCGACAGCTCCCGGTCGGTGCTCGCGGATCCGGATCTACTGCTGGCCGACGCCATCGTACCAGCACACCTGTGTGAGTACCATCCACTCGGTGGGGCCCACCACGACAGCGACGGGGTTGCCCGGACGTTCGGGACAAAACACATGACCCGCGAGGGCGCGCTGGCGCTGGCCGAGGACCTCGGGGCCGCCCGGACGCGGCTGGTTCACCTGGCACACTACTACCCGGCAGAGGAGGCGTTTGAGCAACCGCTCGCGCTAGACGGCGAGCAGTACAGTATCTGATACGGCCGTGCGTGACTATTTCAGGTGCGCGTCGAATATCGCTACGTTCGTGACGCGAAAGCTGAGAATCGGAACTCACGGTGGTACGGAATCACGCACTACTGACGGCTATAACTTCGTGAGCATACTCGACCCCACGGGGGGTCGAAATTGCTCATGGGCTTATAGCCGTCAGTATTATCAATGGCCAGAAACGTGAAATCCGAATACATGCTTACGGTGCTTGCAGGTACCGGCTCCGATCAGTCAGATCCCGGTACAGAGGTACTGGTACTGTTAGCGGCCGGTATGCTCGTCGGTCTGGTAGTGATATACTATGGGTTCAAGACCTACCGGGTCGGCCGACTGATCAAAAACACGCCAACCGAGAAGGTTCGCTCGGCCGCAGTCGGGCGGACGGAACTGAACGGGACCGCGGTCCCGAAGGATTTCGTCATGGATCGACCCTTCACCGACGGAAAGTGTCTGTATGCCTCGTACAAGGTCAGGGAGTACCGGGAGTACAACGACGACAACAAAAACAACCAGTGGCGGACGGTCTTCTCGAAGACGCTCGCGCCGCCGTTCTATCTGGACGACGGGACGGGGGAGATGCTTGTGGACGCGGACCCGGATGCCAAATTCGAGATCTCCGATAGCAACAGTACGACAATCCGTGTCGGCGAGTACGGCAATCCCCCGGAGATGGTCCGGGAGTTTCTCGCCGGTCCGGAGCAGGTACAGCCGTCCCAGACGGAACTCGCTGAGACAATGACCGATCTCATGGGCGGCGTCATTGGAGGTTTCACAGCCGGTGGCCACGCACAGCAGACACTGGAACAGGCCAAGCAGGAAGTCAAAGCGGAGCGTCCGGACCCCAGGCCGGAAGCCAGCGCAAGGCGAGCTGACGGCCAGCGACAGGATGGGGAGAGCCCGCCACAGATCACAGGGACGGACGGTTCGGGTCAGGCAGATGTCGGGGACGGCGGGACAGGTTCAAAACCGGACGGCGAATCCGGGAAGGCCGGTGGGGGGGCAACCGGCGAACCACAGGGTGAGTCGGGTGGACTCGACATCGCACACGTTTCGCGGGGGGACCTGAACAGACACGGCAACGTCCTCCAGGCCGACGAGAGAGAACGAGACCCGCAGACCGAACCCATGGAGCGAGACGGGGCGGAGACCTCACAGATCGAATCCGAAGGGGCAAACGAGGAGACCTCCGGCCTGCTGAGTTCGGTCAGAGGTACTGTCGATACGGTTACAGACATGGTGGAGGCGGTATCGGGGACACGTGCGGTTTCCGGGAGTTCCCATCGCAAGCGTCGGTACATCGAGGAGGTCCTCCCGGTCGGTGCCGACGCATACGTCTACGGGAATGCCCAGCCCCAGGACACAGACCTGTCGGCGGCAAACGAGGACCGTCTCGTCATGCGGGAAGATCGGGCGACGGAGCAGTTTATCATCTCCGATTTCAGTGAGGACGAGATATCGCGGGGGTACACGAAACGCGCTGTACTTTTTATAGTAGGTGGATTGATCCTCAGTGCCGGTTGTCTCGGCGGGCTTGCGTATCTGCTCGGATTCTGAGACGGAGGCTGCCGGTCAGCTACCGTTCGTGCCCCGCCACCGCCGTGCGAGCAAGGCCGTCCCGACCAACCCCACGAGTGCGAGCACAATATCAAAGCCGGGGCCGCTGTCATCAGCACCGGTCTCGCTGTCGTCTGTTTCACCGGTGGTATCGCCCAGTTCGAGCGACGAGTGGACCGCAGAGAGGTCGTCGACGGCAGGGGCAGTCACGATCACCGTCTGGTCGCCACGAACCGAAAGTGCTACCGCCATGTCGTAATCGCCTGTTCCATTAAACGTGTAGACGCCCTCGTGGTCGGGGTGAGCCTGGCCGCCGCGAATCTCGATCAGGTCCGCGTACGCGTCGGCAAAGCGCTGTGATTCGTTGCTGTCGATCCAGGCGAGCTCCCAGACGGTGGCAGTGTCACCCCCATCTGCGTAGACCGAGAGGCTGTCACCGCGCCAGCCGTCGGTCACGGGGTGGTCGAAGTTGATGTAATCACGCGGGTGGTCCTCGAGGATGTCCGGGCGGTCGATGATGCTCTGTTCGAACCCCGTCTCGAACCCGACACCCATGAACATCGCGGCCAGACCGGCAGGGCCGACCCGTTCCGTATCGCTGCCATCGAATGTGAGTCGGTCCCACTCGTCGCTGCTCTCGTCCGGAACGGTCAGTTCGCGTGGCTCGACCCGGCCGTACAGGTCCGGATAGATGCTGTGTAGCGTCGAGGTTGGCACGTCTTCGAACAGGGCGTCCACGCCATCCCAGCCCTGTGCCTCGTACTGTTGGGCGACCAGGGTGTAGCCGTCGGTGTAGGGCTGGAGATCCCACAGTGTGAGTTGCCAACTGGCCGGTTCGGGGGAGTCACCGGCCTGACTCCGGAGACACGGGCTGAGCCACGCACCCTCTTGACAGTTCTGCTCGTACTGGTACCCGATAAACTGTGCTTCGCCCTCGACGACCGAGAGGTTCGCATGGAGCGTGTCGGTCGTCTGACCGCGGTTGTACCGGCTCAGATTGTAGTACTGATCCTGCAGTGCGTGCTGGAGTTCGTGGGCGAGGGTTACCTCGTCGATGTCGGTGTTCGCTGGGCTGTCGGCCACGAAGCTGATGGTGTCCTCGGAGGGTGTGTAGAAGGCCGCGGCGAACCCAGAACGGTGTTCCTGGTAGAGGGTCGCAGCGTTGGTCTCCTGGCCGGCGATGAGCATCGCCCCGTACTGGCCGTTGAGAAACTGTTCACGATCCCCCGTGTAAAACTCCTCGAGGTCCCCGGCGATCCGGTCGCTGAACTGCTCGCGGTCGATCACGTCAACCGGTGGAACCTCCTGAAAGGGCAAACAGCGCAGGGCCTCGACGCGTGCGGCGGTGCGTGCGGTGAGCGCTTCGATTTCGGCACGCGTTGGCGATCCCTGGTCGTCGATTTCGACCGGCTCGTTGTACCAGTAGCCACCAGCCCAACCGACGACGGCATCAGTTCCTCCGTTGGGGTCGGTGTGGTCTGCGGGCGGGTCCGCTGCACACGCCTGGACGTGGCTGTCGGCCAGAATCGCTCTGTCGGTCGCTGTCGGTCCAGTGTCGACAGCCGCAGTCGGGACCGGGGCAGATTCGGTCGTGGGGACGGGCGGGTCAGCCGACCCGGTGGTGGTATCAACGGTGGCTGCGCCGGCAGGACCTGCAACGCTCAGCAACAGAAGCGTCACCAGGAGGGCCCCAACCGACCACAGGAGTGGGCGTCGGGTCACTAATCGTACTTTGGCAGGGAGAAATATAACCGTTCGGTGACGCTACAGGGGTACGTTTCGTCGTCCACGGGGAACAGATGCTCTGTGAACATCCCACCGCAAGTATCAGGGTTGTCCTCCCGGATGATACAGACCGATAGCGCATACCTGCGTTTTCAGGCGCAGGTCGAGCGGTAGGCCCGGCGCAACATTCCCCGTCGGTGGTCGGCCCGGATTTCGTTCGCAATCTTTTTTTTTGCCCGACATAACATAGCATGCTACGGAATCGGTGAGATGCCGGCCCCGAACCACAAGGGGGGGCGA
>JAQCMX010000109.1 GCA_028274885.1 Haloarculaceae archaeon | reverse complement strand
ATTCCAGGGGCGGTACACGTTCCTCGCGCTCTTATTGAATTCAAAGCTGATCCCACCAGTGAATATCATGACCCGGCCTTTGACCCTGAGAAGTGGTACGTCTGTTACTGTACGGTCGGACTCCGTTCCGCGTTCGTGACTGACCGACTCCAGCGGATGGGATACGATATTGTCAACCTCGATGGAGGAATCGAAGCGTGGTCTGACACCGGAGGGACAGTGGTTTCCCCGGAGGCAACGTCGATCTGACGGCCACATATAAACTGTCTGTCCGTCCGAATACCGCGACCCCAAGCGGATCGTCGTACAGGAGACGCGCTGTCGATTGATAAAGTGACACCTACACCGTTCGGGGGATCTTTTTATCCGCTGAGACCGAAACCAAGATTGATTAAGCCCGCCCAGAAAGAGTGAAAACGAGGAAACTACGATGGACATTGCTGATATTGCCACCCCTGACTACGACGAAATAGACGCCGATGAGCGGCTCGGAAAGGTAAACGCCCTTTTTGACCGCGACAACCCCAAAGGCATCCTCGTCACGGAAAACGGCGAGTACGAGGGCGTGATCACCCAGAAGCAGTTGATGCAGTCACATGTCGAAGACGATGCAAAAGCCCGGACACTGGTCCGGTCGGCGCCACGTGTCACACAGACCGATGACGTTCGGGAAGTGGCACGGGTTCTCGTCGAGAGTGGGTCAAAGATCGCACCCGTATTCGAAGGGGAGGCACTGTGGGGCGTGGTCACCGAGAACGCAATTCTCGAAGCCGTACTGGATAATCTAGACGCACTGGATGTCTTTGAAATCTATACCGAGGATGTGATTACCGTCCCGACAGACACCCACATCGGTCGCGTGATCAACCTCCTTCGCGAACACGGAATCTCACGGCTTCCCGTCGTCGATGCCGACGGATACCTGACCGGCATGGTGACCACACACGATATTGCCAACGTGGCGGTCAGAGACATGGAACGTCAGCAGAAAGGCGACCGGTCGGGCGATAATGACCGAATTCTGGATATCCCGGTGTACGACCTGATGAGCAGTCCGGTCGAGACAGTCGAGGTAGACGAGTCGGTTCGAAGTGCCGTGAACCGGATGCTGGAGAACAACTACGCCGGTCTCGTGGTCACACCCGAAGCGGATGATCGTCTCGTGTCGGGCATTATCACGAAAACTGACGTGTTGCGCGCGCTCACCTACACGGAACGCGAGCACATGGATGTCCAGATCACGAACATCGATCTGTTGGACACGCTCTCCCGTGAGACCATCCGGGAACGCATCGAGGCGGTTGCGGACAAGTACCAGAAGATGCAGGTCCAACACGCCCACGTCAGACTACACCAGCACAAGGAAAGGCTTCGTGGCACACCGCTGATCCAGTGTCAGGTCCGTCTCCGGACGAACAGAGGACAGGTCGCCGGAACCGGTGAAGGGTACGGCTCGGACACGGCCTTTCGCGTCGCACTCGACAAACTCGAACGCCGCGTTCTGGAGGTCAAAGGCGTCCGCTCAGACGAGGAGTACCGCGGACAGCTTCTCCGGAAACTCGGAGAACTGTAACGTAGGCCTCTGGCTCACCGGGGGACGGCCTGTGGCAACGCCTCGACAGCTTTTTTAGCTTCGGTCTGGACGATGTAGGCGGCGTCGTCCTCGTAGTCCGCGGCGAGTTTTAGTGCCCGTTTCGTCCCAATCTGCACCAGCGCCCAGGCAGCACTCGCACGCACGTTGTCGGACTCGTCCTTGGCAAGCACGTTTCCGAGCGGTTCGATGGCCCGTGTGTCCCCGATCAATCCGAGTGTGCGTGCCGTTGTAGACCGGACACTGGCCTCGTCTGCGACCAGTCGCTGGGCCACCGGTTCCGTCGTATCCTCGCTGCCGATCGATCCAAGCGCCTGCAGGGCCGTTTTCTCGAGTTCGATGCTTCCACCACCGAGAAAGTCAACGAGTGTGTCACAGGCCCGTTCGTCCCCGATACGACCCAGGATCCGGACCGGCTGTCGGTTGCGCCGCTGGGCCAATTGGTGGACCTGCTCGAACGCCTCCGGTGGGGCGAAATGTTCGAGCGAATCGAGGATGTTGTCCTCCATGAAATCAGAGTCGAACTTCCCCATCGCGTCCAGTATGGGTTCAGGTTCCCCCCGCTTCTCGTAGATCTTGATCGCGTTCCACTCCGGCGGAAAATCACGCATGTTGATCGGCTCAAGCACGTCATAAAACCCCTGTCGGCGCAACTGTTCGCGAATCTCGAGATCTTCGAACACCCGCGCTTCGTCGGTGGTCGATCTGAGTGTCCCGACGACAGTAAGCAGCTGTTCGATCTGTTCCTCGTCGTCGTCGGGATCGAGACCGGAGGACTCGATCCGTCCGGCCACCTCCGTGAGTTCCTCGGCGATCCCCGCCGCAGTGTCGCTGTGGCGCGAAACCGATCTCTCCAGTGACGATTCGACCGTTTCGAGACATTCGTCGACAGCAGTGCCGACCGCTTCGAGACCTTCCTCGGTCAGTTCCTTACTTCGGATCGTGTCTGCTGTGGCTTGAAGTTCCTCGGCTACTTCCTCAACGTATGGACCCCGCTTCTTTTCGATACTCTCGGACAGATCTGCGACACGGTCTGTCAGTTCCGCTTTGTGATCGTCCTCATCCTCTGTCGTGTCCTGAAACGCCGCCTGTTCGATATCGTTTTCCAGATCCGCTAGCGACGACTCTACCTCGTCGAGGGTAGCCTCGGTCTCTGTGGCGTCAATCTCGGCTTCGAGGTCGTCCAGACGCGTCTCCAGCAAATCGAAGGATACACCCTCGCAGTCTGTGGTTTGCTCCGCCGGGCTGCCCTCGGCCTCCGGGCTGTTCTGGTCGTTTTCGCCCCCGTGGTCGCCGTCACCAGCCTGGCCGTCCTCCTCGCTCATACGTTTTTATCCGGCTGTGTGGGGTAAATGTGTTTCCAATATGTCCGGACAGCTGTCGGTGATCGTATCACCTATGTCTATTCAGAACTGAGCAGACTTATGGACCGCCGAAGGTTTCTCGCGGTCGCTGGCGCGGGCAGCGCAGTCAGCATTGCAGGGTGTACGAGCATCGCCGAAAGCATCGGCTTCGAGACCGGGGTTGCTGTCTCGGCGGATGTCGAAATGACGATCAGCAGTTTCAGACCCACGGAACTCGAGGTCGAAGCCGACGAGACCATCGAGTTTCGAAACACGAGTTCACACACGCACACGGTCACTGCCTTCGAGGAGGCGCGTCCGGACGGAGCCGAGTATTTCGCGTCGGGTGGCTACGACAGCAGACAGGAGGCCGAAGGCGCCTGGTACGACCGAGGCGGTGGCGCAATCGAACCCGACCAGTCGTTCGAACACACGTTCGAAGTTCCCGGCGAATACGGTTACTTCTGTATCCCTCACCTCACGGCGGATATGATCGGAACAATACAGGTTCGGTAGGAGTTCACAGTTTTTTGCCCTGCTGACCTGTCTGGAGCCAGCATGCGCCAACACCCGCTACCGGCCCGGGTAGGTGCACGCTCGTGGAGGACTACTAAAAACGCCGCTATCTCTCAGTCGGCCTCCTCGTCGACATCCACGCTCGTTTCTTCCTCCGCAGCGACCTCCTGTGGTCGCGCCTCCAGCGTCATCTTCTGGACCTCGACGCGACGGAGTGGATATATTGGCTTCGCTTCGTTATAAATGGCCGATGAGAGTCGCGCCTCGACAACACTGTCGACCAGATCATCGAACGTCCGGTCCGCGGCAGTTTCCCTGACAAGGTCGATCATCGTGCGACGGATCGCCTTTTCCTGGCTCTCGTCGGCCGATTTCGTCGTGAGCGCAACGGGTTGTATCTGTACCCGGTAGTCGTCTGCAGTCAGTACCGTAATGAACGCCTCGACCTTCGAGGAGCCACGGCGAACGAGACTTCGCATGTAATCACGCGTCAGTTCGTGTTTGATGAACTCCGTGTATGCGGTATCGCTGGCGACCTCCGTGATCTTGAACGTCAGCTTGGTGTTGTTCTCGCTTGCGTCGTTGTGAATATCACCGAGCGTGGTTTCGATCGTTCTTCCGAGTACCTTCTCCGGGTCGTCTGCGGGTGTTTCGCCGAGCTCTGCTCTGTCGAACTGCTCGGGTGCTTGTACGGTGTACCACCGCTTTTCCTGTTTCTGTCTGGATACGGATCGTTCACTCATATGTTGTCTTTGGTTGTTGTGTGCTGGTTTGCGAGCTCTACCCCGACCTGCAGATTGACCACGTAATCGTCGATGGTCGAGTGGAGCCCACCTGTCGTCTCTCGTTCGATCGTCGTGACGACCGCTCGTCGGTCGACAATTGTCTCCATCTCTGCCGTGTTGTCCGGTCTCAGCGCGCTTGCGACCGCGTCTGCCACCGTCTCCGATTCGTGTGTCGTCCTGATACGAATACGTCTCGACGGAGTGTCGTCTCGCTCGGACCGTCTGTCGGAGGCGTTTCCTGTCATAAGCTGTCCCTGTACTCGGCGACGAACTCGGTCGGATCGGCGGTAAACGTGGCTCGGCCTTTCGTCGGCGTTCCAACCCCACGTCCATCCAACTGTCCGGCCGCAGTTCGGATCGACTCACCGACGTGTGTGGCACTTTGTTCGGTTGCGATCACCGCTGCGATCCCATCCCCGACCACGAGTACGACCGGTTCCGGCGACCGGTAATCGAGGGTCAGTCTCCCGACAGCCCCGACGGGTGGCCGTCCGGGGGACCGGAGAACGAACAGCCCGTCATACCGGGCGGTGGTGGCGGCGTCGATTGTCCCGTGTACACGATTGGCATGAGTCCGCCACAGTGAGAGGGCCTTCTCGCGCTCGACGGTTCCGAGCGCAAGCTGGACAGCAAACCCTGGCTGTTCGCCCACGACTGCATTGAGTACGTCTGCGTAGCCGCCAATCGTGTTGAACGGTCCGCCGGCAAGCGGTCGGAGGATCCGTTCGACCCGCCGTGCAGCCCTTGGCGGCGCATCGCCGTCGGCACCGACAGTCAGGGCAACCAGCGAGGCAACTGCTCTGTCCGCCTTATCGTCGGCCATCTCCTCGAGACCGAGATCCGCCACGGCAGACCGCGCAGCCCCAACGTCACCCGAGAGCTCACAGTGGAGGAGTGTCGAGTGTGCAAGACCGTCCGGCAGATCCACTGGCGGGATCGCAACGCCGGGTCGCCGTTCGATACCGTGTTCCCGTGCCGTGTCGAGCAACTCCGTATCGGGTCTGTCACCGTCCGCGACGATGCCGACGAGGGTGAGAATCAGGTCACTGACCTCGCACTCAGCCGCGATGGCTGCTGCACTCCGGGTCGCACAGGTCCGGCCGGCACCAACCGCAAGGTCCGCATCGGTTACCGGCCGACCCACTCCGATCGTCAGGTCGACGTCGGTCTCCCGGTCGGCGCGTTCGGGGAGCGGAGTTACCGACAGCTGATACGGAACCTCGACTCTGTTCAGACACTTCGAGAGAAGTACCGCCGCAGCCACACCATCGCCGTCGGCATCGGCCACGAGGCGAACGAATTCGGCGTCCTGCAGGTCGCAAGCGATGTCACTCGCCCCGGGCTGGTTTGCGTCCGGACGGCCGGCCGTCGACATTGTTGGTCTCGCCCTCCGTTGACTACCCCTGGAGACGCTCCCTCGCGTCGTCGACGCTGTAGGAGAAGTCCTCGTCGATTTTGTCGCCCCGGTAGTACTCGATGAGCCGGCGGATCTTCGCTTCGGTGTTTTGGAGGGCGCGTTTGTTCTGGTAGTCCGTGGGGTTGTTTTCGACGTGTTCGGTCAGCCGAACAGCCTGTTGCATCAGGTTCGCCAGATCCTCGGGAAACTCGGGAGCTGCACCGTTTTCCTCTAGGATCTCCGTGATCTTCTTTCCTGTCGCAGCTTTCACGTCGGGGACCGGCATACCCCGGACGCCGGCGTCCCGCAACTCGAGCCCGATCTGGCTCGGACTCAACCCATCCGCTGACAGTTCGACGACGCGCTCCTCGACCGCTTTGGCGTCGACGTCGCTCCACTCCGGCGGTTCGTCTGTCGCAGGCCTGTCCGAACCGGACGACCCACGACGGCGTGAGTGCATTCGTGCCATACTCTCTGATTGGAACAGCACTGACCGCTATCACACGGCGTCGAATCATAGCGTCACCTGACGCTCCCGTCGAGGCTGCTACCCGTCATGCGCGGGGCTGGCAGCAGGTCGACGGTCGACACCACCGCAATCCCGAGCCGCCCAAGCGGACGGCGTGTCAGATTTGCGGTCGTGTGTTCCCACTCGATCCAAACCGGTCAGGGCTGTTAACGGTTACTCTTCGGGGACACGCTCCGAGTGGTTTTTTGATCTCTGCTGTAGTGAGAAAGTCACTTTTGATCGTCATACGCGCCCTATAGTCGTAGTGTTTTCCCGTACGGCGCAGTCGGTCGTACCAGAGAGACTGCAATCAACATCGTGGAGATAGGTTTAATGATATCAGCGTATAAGATATGGTATGAATACGAGTACGGTGAGGGATCTCGCGCCGCATTACATTGCGATGTTTATCCTGGTTTTGGGGGTACTCGCGACTGTCCGGGCGGCCGTAGGTAATCTCAGTTTCTGGATCGAATTCATGGTTATCGCAGTCATCGTTTTCCTGTACCGACCGATCGTGATGCAACTCGGTATCGGCCCCAGTGGGTGGGAACGGTGACGCGGCGTCTGCGCGCCGATATCGACCGGAGGTGTGTGGTCCCACGTCGTCAGGTATCCCGTCCAATCGGGAACCGGAAATCGGTTCGGGTGTCGCGGCCAGCCTCTCGACCGGGACGGAATTAGACCCATCAGCCACCGCTGGCTTGATCTGTACCCATCCAAAATCGGTGTCGATCAGTCTGCCGCGTCACGTTCGAGTTTCAAAAGCGCACAGACATCCTCCTCGGCGCTGAAACAGTCGGGGCACTGGGGTTCGCGCTCGATAATCGTATCGAGCCGATCCGCAACTGTCTCGTCGATAACCGGCTCGAGTTGCTGTGCCTCCATGCGAAAGTTCTCGACATCGAGTACTTCGACCAGAAACCGCTCGATGATGCAGTAATTCTGTAGCGCATCCCTGGCACGCACGATCCCCTCCTCGGTCAAATCGACACCTTTGTACTTTTCGTGACTGCACAGATCCTGCTTTTCGAGTTTCCCGATCATCTCGTTTGCACTGGCCGGGCTGACATCGAGGCTATCCGCGATCGCCCCCGTCGATGCCTGGCCGTCTTCGATCTGCTGGACGAGATAGATCGCCTTCAGGTACTTGTCTGCTGTGTTCATGATCGTTCCTCCATCAGGGCCGTGACCTCTTCGACACCCTCCTCCTCCTCACTGCGAATATCGCGCAACACCTCGAGAAGGTGGGTCCGGTCGATACTCAACTCCCGTTTCGACTCCGCGAACACCTCGATGAGGTCATCGTAGAACTTGTAGGCTGTCTCCTCGTTACACAGCTGGTCGTAGAGGACACCGTCGAAGTCCTGTTCGGCCTCGTACTGTCTTTCGACCAGTCGCTCGATTTCGTCGAACGGGACCGTCTCCGCTTCCAGTTTCCCAACCAGTCTCTCGAGGCGTTCGCGATGCGTCGCGGATTCGCTCGCTGCGTCCTCTAAGAACACACACAACTCGTCGTCGAGTTCCGCTGCCTCGGATGCGTGTTTTGTGGCTCGTGCCTCGACGACTTCCTCCAAGACGATCCCAATCTGGAGGAGGCGGGCCAGTTGGTGATCCCCCCCGACAGACTCCTGTACCGTCATTTGTTCTCCCCTGGCGCGCTGTCAGTGTTCATATATGTACGTGAGAAACACGTCAACTTAAGCAGTTCCCTGTGTCCCGGGGTCCTAAATGGTGACGACAGTCGGGGCCGATATATGATGATACGGTGCGGTGGGCGGACGTTGGCTTACCGCAGGCGATCCGAGATCAGGTCCTCGAGGTCCTCGCGGAACTCATCGACCGCAACCTCCTCCAGCACCGGGACGAAAAAGCCCTCCACGAGCATGTTCGTTGCCCGCTCCTCGTCGAGCCCGCGGGAGGTCATATAGAGCATTTCCTCTGCGTCGACCTGGCCAACGGTGGCCGAGTGGCTCGCCTCGGTATCGTGGTTGTTGATGATGAGTTTCGGGGACGCGTCCGCCTCGCTCTCGTCGCTCAGCATGAGGGTGTTCTCGCGCTGGTACGAGTTCGTGTCCCACGCGTCCGTCCCGACATCCTGAACGCCCTCGTAGACCGAACGCGCAGAGTCGTCGAGCACCCCACGCGTCACGAGGTCCGCGGTCGTGTGCTCACCTTCGTGCCAGATACGACTCCCGAGATCGAAGTGCTGGTCCTCGTGCTCAAAGAACGCACCGACGATCTTCGATTCGCTACTGTCTCCGATCAGTCGTGTCTCGATCGAGGTCTTTGTCAGGCGCGTCCCGATGTTGCCTTCGATCCAGTTTATCTGGCCGTACTCGCTGGTGTGGCCGCGCTTGGTCTGGTAGTTGTACGTCTCCTCGGAGAGGTTCTGCAAGGTTCCGTACTGAACGTGGGCGTTCTCACCGGCGATGGCTTCGACGATGCCGCTGTAGTAGCGACCCTCCTCGATCTCCTTTGTGTCGTCTCCGGTCGATTGCCGTTCGAGAATCGTCACGCTTGCCGACTCCTCTGCGACGACCAGTGTGTAATTGAAAAGCGAGCGGGAGTTCATCCGCGTGCGGATGGTAATGTCCTCCGCGACGACCCCTGCTGGCACGTAGACGACCGTACCGGCACTGAACAGAGCCGTCGACAACGCCGTCAGATAGTCCCGATGTGGGTCGACGACGCTACCGAACTGCTCTCGGATGAGGTCCCCATGCTTTTCCAGTGCCTCCTCCCAGGCGAGTACGTCGACACCTTCGGCGTCAACCCGGTCTTTCTCCTGGGCCCAGTCGAGTGGATCGACGAGTGTCTCGTACTCGAGTGCGTCGAGGTTCGTCCAGTCACGGCCGGGTGTCCGGATGACCTCCGGCATGTCCAGTTCCTCGAGTGCCGCGAGTGCGTCCAAGCGCGTCTCGAGCAACCACTCCGGTTCGCCAAGCGAGTCGCTAATCTCCGTTACTTGCTGCTCGGTCAGGTTCGCGTGTACCTGCGTACTCATTGTCGGATCCCGGGGTTATCCGAGACTACCCTCCATCTCGAGTTCGATCAGACGGTTCAGTTCGACCGCATACTCGATCGGCAGTTCCTCGGTGATTGGCTCGATGAAGCCGGCGACGATCATCTGTTTTGCGTCGTCGTCGTCGAGTCCGCGGGACTGCAGGTAGAAGACGTCCTCGTCGCCGATCTTGCCGACCGTGGCCTCGTGGGCCACGTCGACTTTGCTCTCCTGGATCTCCATGTACGGCATCGTGTCCGACGTAGACTCGTTGTCGAACATCAGTGCATCACACTCCACGGCGGTCGAGGAGTCCTCTGCACCGTCTGCGATGTGGACGAGTCCACGGTAGTTGGTGCGGCCACCGTCCTTGCTCACCGACTTGGACTCGATTGTCGATTTCGTGTCCGGTGCGTTGTGGTAGACTTTCGCGCCGGTGTCGATGTTCTGTCCCTCACCCGCAAAGGCGATGGTGATGTGATTGTCCGTCGCGCCCGGCCCTTTCAGGACGGTCGAGGGGTAAAGCATCGTGGCCTTCGACCCCATCGACCCGGAAACCCACTCCATCGTGCCGTCCTGCTCGCAGATTGCACGCTTCGTGTTGAGGTTGTACGTGTTGCGCGACCAGTTTTGGACCGTGGAGTACTGGACGTGTGCGTTCTCGCCAACGAACACCTCGACGCCGCCCGAGTGGAGATTAAACTCGGAGTATTTCGGCGCAGAACAGCCCTCGATGTAGTGGACTTCGGAGTTGTCCTCGGCGATGATGAGCGTGTGTTCGAACTGCCCCATCCCCTCGGAGTTCATCCGGAAGTACGCCTGGACGGGCATTTCGACGGTCGTGTCCTCGGGCACGTAGACGAACGATCCACCGGACCAGATTGCCCCATGGAGTGCAGCGAACTTGTTGTCGCTCGGAGGCACACACGTCGTCATGAAGTGTTCTTTGAGGATTTCTGGGTGTTCCTGGACGGCCCTGTCCATGTCCATGAAGATGACACCCTTTTCCTCCCACTGCTCTTTCATATTCTGGTAGACAATCTCGGACTCGTACTGGGCACCCACGCCCGAGAGGGCGTTTTTCTCCGCCTCCGGGATGCCGAGTTTGTCGAACGTGTCCTGGATCTCTTCGGGAAGGTCCTCCCAGCTTTCGGCGCCACCACGGGTTTCGATGTCCGGGCGGATGTACGGAACAATCTCGTTGAGGTCGACCTCCGAGAGGTCGGGCTGACCGGGCCAGTCCGTCGGCATCGGCATCTCCTGGAACTGTTCGAGCGCACGGAGACGTCGCTCGAGCATCCACTCGGGCTCGTCTTTGTCCTCGGAGATCACCCGGATGGTTTCCTCGGTAAGCCCCTTTTCGGTTTTGAACGCGGACTTCTCTTCTTTCTTGAATTCGAACCGTGCTTCCGTATCTGCGTCTTCGAGATGGTTTTGTTCTGAACTCATATGTATCACCAGTTACGCTGTTTCGAGGGCCGCTTCGCGGACCCAATCGTACCCTTCGTCTTCGAGCTTCTCGGCCAGTTCCGGACCGCCGCTCTGTGCGATCTCACCGTTAAGCATCACGTGGACGTGGTCCGGTTCGACGTAATCCAGGATGCGCTGGTAGTGCGTGATCTGGAGGATGCCGGCACCCTCCTCGTCGCGGAGCGCATTGATCCCGTCGGAAACGTCCTGCAAGCGATCGATATCGAGCCCGGAGTCGATTTCGTCGAGGACCGCGACTGCGGGCTCGAGTATCGCCGCCTGTAACACCTCGTTTTGTTTCTTTTCGCCACCGGAAAAGCCGGCGTTGAGATACCGGTTGGCGAATTTCTCGTCCATATCCAGCACTTCCATCTTTTCCTGCAGGATCTGCTGAAACTCCGCGACGCCGACCTCGCCCTCGTCGGCTGGACCCTCCATCGGGGACGTCTCGTATCCGGCCTCCTCGTCTTCGTCTTCGTCTCCAGCCTCTCCGTCCTCCTCTTCGAACAGTTCCTCACGCTCTTCGAGCTTGGCGTTGAGGGCTGTCCGCAGGAAGTTCACCATGGTCACGCCTTCGATCTCGGAGGGATACTGGAAGCCAAGGAAGATCCCGAGCGCAGCCCGCTCGTTTGGCTCCAGTTCTAGGAGGTCCCACTCACGCATGTCCGCCGGGATCTCGTCGTCGTATTCGTCGCCCTCAAGGTGGAGTTCAACGCCCCCACCTGTCACCTCGTAGGCCGGGTGACCGGCGATGACCTTCGCTAGGGTTGACTTTCCACTCCCGTTTGGCCCCATCAGCGCGTGAATGTCACCACTCTTCACCTCAAGGTTCACGCCACGGAGGATCTGTTCACCGTTTTCCTCTGCGACTTTCGCTCGGAGGTCGTCTATTTTGAGTGTTGCCATAGATGTTCTTGTGTCATTCAAAACGTGGGGCCTGGGAGTCATAATGCTTTCGCATTTCACCCCACTTGATTTGGAAAAAAGCAACAAAATTTTTTCATTCGAAATTTCGAGTACAGGATACAGAGCAAATACAAGTGGTTTGCCCCACTATTTTTGTGAAAGAATGCAAGAACACGCCGTGTTGCTGTGCCCAAAACCGACGCGAACGCGAGTCTCCGGGCACTCTCGCCCATTTGGACGGTTCTTATTCCTGTAGGAGGCGAGGTGTGATCGCTTTGCGTGCCCGATCGACTGTTTACATGTACTCGCCGAGCCCTTTCTGTTCCTGCCCGCTTTTGACCTCCTGCCAGGAGATCTCAAGTGCCGAGAGGATGCGCTCGATTGGCCCTTTGAGCGTCTTGTTGAGCATCTTCTCCCAGTCTATCTCGAACTCCTCGGGCAGTTGATCCGCGTACTCGAAACAGATCACGTCCGGGTTCTGACGGAACTCCCCGTACAGCGGGTCGGTGGAGGGGTCGAGCCCCTGTTCGCGCTCGACTTGCTCGAAAAAATCCGCATGGACTCTGTCGAGGTACAGTCGCTTGGGTTTCGATCCCCGCTGGAAGTTCGTCCCAACGAGCAGATTCGCATACTTTGCCCCCCGGACCTGGGCTGTGTCCGTGTCGTAGTTGTCGAGACGCTTTCCGATCCCACCCGGGATCCCGACCTGTTCCGGGTCCACGTTCCCGTCCTGGAAATCCTCGATAACCTCGGTCACGTACCCCTTGATCTCTCCGACGTCTGCCCCGGTCACGATCCTGTCGATAACGTTTTTTTGTACGTTTTTTGTTATCGGGGCGATGTCCGACCGCTGATACTCGAACCCGGTGATGTCGATGTCGTCTACGTCCTTTCCCTCCTTCCAGACGGTGTGTCCCGCATAGCGTTTTTTCTTGCCGGCCTGGAAGAACCGTCTGTAGAGTTTCTCGAACTCGATTTCGAAGCGGTGAGTTGTGGCGTTCAGTTCCTCGCTGGCAAATTCGTCGTAGGCATCGTTGATTCGCTCTTCCAGTTCGAAGGAGCGCTCGATGGCTTCGGCCTTCGAGACATCCTGTCCGATCTCGGTCATGACCGAGTCCGTGTCCCCATAGATGACTGTTTTGTCGAGCTCCGACGTCACCTCCTCGGTGAACTCGATCACCTTTCTGCCGGTAGCGGTGACGGCCGCGCCCATCTCCTTGTCGTACAGGCGGAACCGATCCCATCCCAAAACGCCGTACAGTGAGTTCATTATCACCTTCACGGCCGCCTGCTGACGGTCGTACTGTTCGTACTCACGGCTGTCGGGTTCGTGTTCGTTCCGCCGAGATTTTTTTTCCTCGCGCTCTGCCAACAACTCGTCGACCATCTCCCGGATCACGCCGTCCGGTTCCTTGCGGAAGTGGGTCCCGTTTGGCGCACGGTAGGTCTCCCCGTCGTAGGTTTCGGGGTCTACCTTCGTCTCAGGGGACGCGTTGGTTGTGACCATACACATCGGGTACAGACTCTTTAGATCCAGTACACTCACGTTTTCCCGGACGCCGGTGATCGGATCGAAGACGGCTCCACCCTCGTACGCTTCGCCATCCTGTCTGCCCTTCGAGGGGAGTGCGTACTCCCCGTGCAGTTTGTGCAACACGTACATGTCTACGGCATCGCCAGGGGTGGTGGCGTCTTCGATCTTGCATCCCACGAACTGCCGGACCTCGTTCCAGAAGGCGACGATATCCTGATCGCGGTCCAGTTCGACACACAACTCCACGTCACGGAGATTGTACTCCAGCAACTGTTCTGGATCCTCTTCCCACAGGTCGCCGATGTCGCCCGTATACCGTTCTTTCCCGACGCCGAGTTCCCGCTGTCCGACATCCTCGAGTCGGTACGACTCCAGTTCGGTGAACTTCGTTCGCTGGTATGCGTACAGGAGGTCGAACATCACCCGACCTTTGACGTCTGGCCCCCGCCAGTCACTGCGCCAGACCTCGTCAACCCGGGAGAGGCGGTCGATATCGAGATCACGATCACTCCGGTTGTCGACGATTTCGAGCCTGTCGAGCAGATACGGCGCGTCGAAGTCGGTGAAATTCCATCCGGTCGCTAAGTCGGGATCGGTCGTTTCGATGTAGCTCATAAACCCATCGAGCATCGCGCCCTCGGTGTCGAAGGTGCGAACGTCCGCCTCGACGTCGGCGTCCGCCACGACCGAATCGTACCCGTCGAGTTCCGCCGGTGGGGGTTCGCAGTCGGGCGCTTCGGAGAGCCAGACCACGTACTCGTCGCGGTAGGAATCGTGGCTGGTGATACAGATGATCGGCTCCTCGCCGTCCTCGGGGAACCCGGATCTATCGTCGACTTCGATGTCGAAGGTGTTGACACGTGGGCTGGCGTCGATGTCTGCTGGCTCGAGTTCCTCGTGATGGACACGGAGTGTCGTCCGCTCCCCGCCTCCGACAGTCCGCGCCGGCAGCCGGACGCCGCCAGTCAGATCCTTGTCGATAAGGAACCTGTTCGGAAAGAGGATATCGGCCTCGAAGTGGTCGAACTCGTCCCGAATGCGGCCCACGTCACGAGGCGTTTGTCCGAAAATCTTGACCAGACGCTCGCCCCGGATCGACTCGTACGGTTCGTCGTCCCCGTTGGTTGTCTCCCAGTCGGTGACTCGGTCGTACTCACGGAGTAGCCCCTCCGTGACCTCCTCTTGTGGTGCATAGAAGTACGGTTGGAACTCCAGCACCCGGGCATGGACGAGGTCCCGTTCGCTCGTCCGTCCGAATACGTGGATCACCGGGTACTCGTCGTCGCCGCTGCCCTCGACCGTGTAATCCACCTGTGTGATGGCAATTTCGACAGTCTCCTCGACGGAGGGAAACAGATGATCGCTGGCATCGACCGTGGTCTCTGCCCTGTCACCAGCAATCGCCTGCGCCTCGGCAACCGCAGGCCGGGACGGGGCCTCCTCGTCCCCGGACGGTTCCGCGTATGCCCCTAACTCCTGTTGACCCATACTGTTCGCTCTTGTCTGCCAGCAATAAAAACCTCCGCAGTCCTGCCAACAGACTGCACATTCTGCTCTGTCGTTCGAGCCAGTGGTGAGCCGATACGACCTCCTTCTCCCCCGGACAACGATAGTCGGTATTGTCGTTTATCCCGATACCGGAACAGTATCTCCCCTGGTTTTTTAATCTAAATCCGTCTTAACAATCCTTAATTAGACACATATAGAAGTGTTTGTACTGGGGTCCTCTGAAAAAAATAATGCACTGGCGCGAGCTCTCCCCTGGTGGCATTATTGTAGCGCTGGTCGGGTTCCTGTTGACGCGGTTTACAGTCTCGCTCGCAGCAACGGAGTCCCAACAACAGTTCCTGTGGAGCGGCGTGGTGCCTTTGATTCTTGGCCTGGCACTGTCCGCCTTCGGCGTTGTCCTTACAGTCGGCAGGTACGATCCGGAGATGGTCAGAACAACCGCGGTCTGGTGTCTCGTCGGCACCGGTTCGATGCTCCTGCTCGTCGCCCTGACACTCCTCGGAACGGAACCGAAGGCACTCACGGATGTCACAGTCCTGCGCGACCAGGCGATCTTTTCGAACTTCCTCATCGGCGGTGCCATCGGTGGGACCCTGACCGGTATCTTTGCCGCCCGAAACAGGCGACAACGCCGGGATCTAAAACAGCAAGCCAACCGGTTGGTGATGTTGAACCGTC
The DNA here is from genome assembly GCA_028274885.1 of Haloarculaceae archaeon. GTDB lineage: Archaea > Halobacteriota > Halobacteria > Halobacteriales > Haloarculaceae > Halovenus. The sequence goes on along the minus strand of JAQCMX010000109.1, from coordinate 7,163 downwards.
TCCTCCGGGACCAGGTGATAAATGCCGCCACAGCGATCAAAGGTCATACCGAGGTTTTGAAAGACTCACAAAACGAGCAATCGGTCGACATCATCGATAGACAGGCAGAAAGCGTGATCAACACGGTCGAAAATGTAAAATACCTAACTAATACGGGGGCGGAATCAGCAGGACCTGATACCACCATCGATCTGGTCGACGCTGCTGAGGCAGGTATCGATGCCGTGGAAACCCGGCATCCGGAGATCGATTGTTCGTTCCGTCCTCCGGAGGACTCTGTACCGGTGTATGCAAACGACCAGTTCACAGAGGCTATCGGACATCTGGTCGAAAATGCCGTCAAATACAGCGACTCGAACACCCCTCGTGTGGAGGTAGAGATCAGGACAACCCGACGGAACGCAACGGTCAGTGTAAGCGACAACGGTCCGGGGCTTCCGGCGGACCAGCAGGCACTCCTAGAGAAGGGGACTATCGCCGAGTTCGACGATCCAACCACCGGGTTCGGACTGAACATCGTCCGACTGCTCGTCGAGTCGTTCGATGGAACCATCGACACCACGGTCAGTACTGACGGGACGACCATCTCGATCGAACTGCCCCGACCTGGCGATGGCACAACGGCAACAAACCACAGTGGCTCCCTGACAACGCCCGCCATTGCCACCCCAAACCTCCTGCTTGTTATCGGGGCGTCCCTCGCTGGGGGCCTCGCGATGGGACTGGTTATGCAGGGACTCACCGGGTTCGTTCCGATCATCGGCGCCCTGTATGGCGTGGATGATCGGCTTGTCGGCTGGATCTCCCACGAGTTTCACAGCGTCGTTTTCGGTCTCGTCTACGCGGCAATCCTCTCGACACTGCCACACCGGTACACCAACAAAATGGGCAGATGTGTCGCAATTGCGGTCGGGTTCAGCCTGCTGCTGTGGGCCGTCGCGGCTGGGGTCGTCATGCCACTGTGGCTGCAGTTGGTCGGCTTGGAGAGGCCCTTCCCGAACCTGACCCCTGCGTCCTTCGCTGGCCACCTTGCCTGGGGGGTTACGTTGGGGGTTCTGTACAGGGCCCATACGTACTTGTCCTGACGCCGGTGGCTCTCCCGTGTCCTGGGTCTTACCGTCCGGCAGTGACCAGAAAGTAACCGAGTCGTCCCTCGGACACCAGCCGGTGGATTTCAGCGTTGGCTCTGTACACCCCTCGTCTCGTCTCGGAACCCCGACCCACGAGCGAGAGCAGCCGGCTGACCGGCGCTGCGACCCGGGCAAACCGGTGTCGGCGTTTCGTGCAGGACTGGACACCGTCGGTGAGATCACGGACGTTCACGTTCTGGTATCCGCGGTTTTCGAGCAGATTTTCGAGTTCCTCGATCGGACCGAGACGAACACCCAGGGCATCGTTGATGGTTCGGAACTCGGCCGGTTCGCCCGCGTCCGAGCCCCGCACGAACAGATCTGTCACGGCGATTCGTCCCTCCGTTTGTAACACCCGATCTATCTGTTCGAAGACCGCCGCCAGATCGGGTGAATGAGAGAGCGCCTCGAGTCCCCAGACGACGTCGATCGAACTAGCTTCGACCGTCGACAACTCGTGGAAGTCGTCGTACCGGAACTCGGTCAGATCTGAGACATCGTGCTCCCGGGCGTTCTCGCGAGCGGTCTGGAGTTGCGATTCGCTGATGTTGACACCGATAACGGTGGCCCCGTGGGCTCTGGCGTTCCAGACCGAGTCCTCACCGGCCCCACACCCGATGTTGAGAACGCGGTCCTCGGCGGTGATTTCCGCTGCCTCCGAGAGGACACGCATCGTGTTTACTGCCGCCGATCCAGGCTCCTCGTGGTCCGCGTCGTAGTACGACAGGTGCATACTACGGTGACCCCGGTAGTCCCACTCGCTCTCGTAGGTTTCCAGCAGTTCGTCGTAGATACTTGCGACCTCGTCGGTGTCGAGGTCTCGTGTGTCCATTCGGTTCGAGATAGCCAGCACGCATCGATAAGGCTTGGTATTTAGCCGATCACAGAACGAAAGAGGTGCCGTAGCCAGAAAGTATATGTTATGGTGTGTCATGGCACGAAACAGAGGCATGGAAGACCTGACGAATCTTCAGCCGGATCAGCGTAGTATCGAATCGGAGCAAGCGCTTTACAGTGATTGTGTGGCGACAGGTGCCTACGAAATCGAAGACGGGGTCGTGCTCTTTGATTTCAACGAGCCACTCGCCTGGGTACAGTCTGACACAGCGGTCACGCTCTCGGAGATGAACTGATTCCGATACGATCGCGCGTAACTTTTATTACACCGTACAGAGATCGAAACTGCTCGCAGGGTTGTGATCCGCAGCACCGTCCGGCAGGTGGCGCCGATAATCGGCTGCTGTTCCTCGGTTCTCGGCCTCAACAAAGTGAATGTAATCCGGCGAACCCACAGCTATATCCCCTCTGCAAAACAATATCCTGTTATGTCACACGAACCGACAGTTGTGGCCGACTACCAGTGCGAGGTCGGTGAATGCCCACTGTGGCATCCGGACGAACATCAACTCTACTGGACGGACCAGTTTACCGGGAGGCTGTTCCGGTACGACCCAGCCAGCGAGACGCACGAGCAGTTCTACGACGGCGACGACGTCACGGGGTTTACCCTCCAAGCCGACGGTTCACTGCTTCTGTTCATGGACGAAGGGGCGATCAGACGACTGGATAATGGCGAACTCACCACCGTCGTCGACGGGGTAGCGGAGTTACGTGAGTCACGGTTCAACGATGTAATTGCCGACCCGGACGGGCGCGTGTTTTGCGGGACACAACCGGCAACAGATGACCTTGCCTATCTATACCGGCTTGACACCGACGGTGAATTGACGACACTCTGTGATGACATCGAACTTGCAAACGGGCTGGGGTTTTCGCCGGATTTGGAGTCGCTCTATCTCTGCGAGACGATGGGTGGACGCGTGTACGAGTTCGACTACGACCGCGCGACGGGTGCACTCTCGAACCGGACGACATTCGCAGAAATCCCACAGGAAGAGGGGCTTCCCGACGGACTGACCGTCGATACAGCCGGTCACGTCTGGGTTGCACTCTATGGGGGCTCCTCTGTCGTTCGATTCACACCGGCCGGTACCCGAGACCGGCGTATCAACCTCCCCGCACAGGATGTCACCAGCCTGACCTTCGGTGGGTCGTCTATGAACGAACTCTACGTGACGAGCGCTGCTCACCGCGCCGACGAGGACGATCAGTATGCCGGTGCGTTATTCGCTCTTTCGCTCGATAGCGTCGAGAGCAGCGAAGAGTTTTATTCTGCGGTCTCTCACCGATGTTCAGGGTAATCAAACGGTGGTGTCCTGGCTGGTGGTGATTGTTGCGAATCCGTACCGCTGTAGTGCGCTTGTTTCGCGTGTCGGCCTGTGAAACAGCCAATTCGATACATCCGACCTGAAAGCCCCACAGTAATCACGACGGAAGCCACAGGAACCAGTATCAGACGGTGTCGTACGGTCCCAACCGGGTTCCATCGAGGAGGTACGCCTCACCGCCCCCAAGCCCGTCGGGAAGAAACGGTGAGAGAAACTCCTGATCGTCGACGTTGACCCACGTACCGCCCGAGATATCGTTGAACGCCGGAAAGACGACAATGTCCCCCTCGGAATCCCGGTCAGTGTTGTGATGAGCACGGAACGGTACCGGGTCCAGTTCACCCCGTAGCCAGGCGCGTTCGGTCCGACAACCACCGACGGTGTCTGCCAGTCTCACCATCGGGTGCTCGTGACCGATACAGACGGTACTGGCTCCCAGCACCGCTTCTCCGGGCCAGGTGTGTCCGTGCGCGAACCCGACAGTCTGGTCGCCCTCCCCTATGACGGTCCCATCGGCTGGCGTGACCGACAGGTCCTGGTCGTGTGAACGCAGTATCGGCTCGATCTTTCCATCGTGGTTTCCCTTCACCAGTGTCAGCGGGACCGGAAGCATCTCGAGAAGCGACGTAACCTCCGAACGCTCGGTCTCCCACGGATCCCCGATAGCGTGAACAAGATCACCCAGAATTACGAGTCTATCCGGTTCAGTCTCGGTCAGCAACGCCCGCAGTCGGTCCCGTCGCTGGTGGGCTCTGCTCGCCAGTTCGACCCCTTCGTGGCTGAGCACCGCTTCGATACCGGCGTGGTAATCGGCGATCACGAGCGCACGCCCCTCAGCATGGGTTGCCACCGCCGCCGGTTCGTCCGGGATCGGTTCAAGCACCACAATCCCACCAGGTTAGATCGGCATCAACGTCTCGTCGTCTGGTTCCCAGCACTGCCCGTTCATCAGTGCCGCCTGGATCGCGTCATCGACAGCCTCGGTCGCCACATCGTACCGATCCTGTATCTCGGCGTGGAGGCTCTCGCGTGGGACGCCCGAACCGTCGTTGAGTTCCTGCATGATCGTAACGACCGTCGCCTCGACATCGTCCGGTGAGGTCAGCGGATCGCTCTCCTTGGCGGTCTTTGTGTCTCTCTCCTCGGAGATATCTGTGGCTCCCTCGTCAGCGGCCACTTCCTCTCGATCCTCCGGCTCCGTGCCCCCGGCTTCTTCGGTCGTGGCTGCCCCGTCTTCCCCGCCGGAGCTAGCAGGGGTCGGCTCTGCGTCGACACCAGGGGTCTCAATGTCGGCGTCTCCCGGCTCCTCTACCTCGGTTCCGCTCCGGAACTCAGTTCCGTACTCCTCTTCGATCTCCTGGCGGGTCTCCTCCTCGAGTTCGAACTCCTCGTCGGGTTCGAAATCGCCAAGTTCGTCCCCGTCTCCTTTTAAATCCTCCTGGTCGTCTGCACCCAGACTCGTCTCGGCACCTGCCCCCCCAGTTGCTATCGTGCTATCTCCGTCTGCATTTGATTCAGACGCTCCGATCCCTGACACCTCTGTCCCTGATCGTTCATCGCCCGGCGCTTGTGACCCCGACCGGCCAGCCTCCGGCGTTTCCCCCTTCGACCCGGTTTCGCTACTCTCTGTGCGCTTTTCGGCTGTCGGCTGGGTCGTTGTCCGCTCTGTCTCTTCTGGGGAGGGGTCCGCACTGTCTTGTAGTGTGGACACGTCTTGGTCCGTCTCAGCCGTGACCGGATCCGAACCTGTTTCACTCTCGGCGGAGCCTGCGTCCTCACTGAGAACGCTCGAATCGAGCCCCCCCGCCTGTAGATCCGGCGCAGTCATCTTGCCCTCGGCGTTTGGCGACACGTCAACCCCGTCGACCTCGCCGGTTTCCCCTGCCACGACACGGACAGCCTCTATTGCCATCCCCCGTACTGCATCTAGATAGGTCGGGGTTGTCCCGTAGTGTTCCAACGCGAGTGCGATGCCACGTGCCAGACCGTCGTCTACGCCCTGGTTGCTCAGGGACGAACGCAGCGAATCACCCGCATCATCTGCGGTCAATGCTGTCGTCATCTGTCCCACGCGCTCGAGTGTGTGTTCGGCTGCCTGGATCGTCCATCGATCCCGCGTCCGCTCCTCGACCTCGTTGATACTCTCGGGGCGAACGGAGGTATAGATAGTGTCAGTATCATCGGGGGTGAACGTCCGCGCCTTGCCGGTCACGGCCACGAACGTCGGTGTCGACGTCCGCTTCAGAAACGCCTGTTCGTCGGGCTGGTACTGACCGGCATAGAGGACGAAGGCTCCGGTCGGATCGACAACTCTGGCGCGCAAGATGTCGTCGCTAACCTGTTCGACTTCGGTCAACACCCCCACGACGAACAGCCGGTTGACGCGCGCACCACTCGGTGTGATGACGTAATTGGGTGCACGCTCCTCGTCGCCTTCGGAGTACGAAAGGTCCGCATCTTCGTACTCCGCGGCGAACAGTCGGTACGCGACCTCGCGTCGACCGGCACCGCTTTGTTCCGACTCGCTCATCCCTCGACCTCCTGGAGCAGGCGGCGTGCACGCGTCACCGGATCGGTTTCACGGCGTTCGAACTCGGAGGCGTTGAGATTCGCACCAAAATCGTCGACCGAGAGCGAACCCCTGACCTGGAACTCGTAACCGACGATGCGCTCGCGGATCGCATCGGCCACGACTTCCCGGTCCATCGCGTCGCGGGCGTGGTCGCGGGCGGCGTCGAGTCCACCGCCGTAGACTCCCGCGGTCAGTTCGGAATCGAGTATCACCGTGACGGTTCCCGTACCGTCGTCAAGGATCGCTTTCACCCGCAGGTCGTCCTCCCCGTCGACCTCGCCGTGGCTCCGACACTGGCCGCTCTGGACGACCCGACCACACTCGGGGCAGCGTTCGATCAGCCCGGAACCGTCCCGGACGGCCACGACGTTGCCAACCAGTTCGACGTCGTAGAGTCCGCCACTCTCGACGGCCTCCCGGACGGTCCGGCGCTGAGCAGATTCGGTGACTACGACATCAGTCTCAAGAACTCCGACGTCGGAAAACTCCGAGACGTTCACCGACGGGACGCCCCGGAACTCCTGGACGAACACGTCCTCGAGTCTGAGCGAGTTCCCGTCCTGGATCGCCTCGTGTGGCTCCCAGTCGGTAAAGGGAAGCCGGCCGCTCTCGTCGCCTACGGTCCCGCTGAGTATCTCCGTTTTCCCGTCCCGGCCATCGATTGTCTTCCGCTCGACGTCGAGTACCCGTACCTCGACGTTTCGGCCGCGGTTTCCGGGCGCTAAATCGGCGAGAGATCGATCACCACCGACCCTTGGTGCCACCTGAATCTCTTCGTCCACCGGCTCGACCGTCGAGGAACCCCCGAGGTTCAGTTCCGGTTTGCCATCCCACTCTCTGACGTCGGCGTTACGGATCCGGACCGTCTCTCCGGGGACGAGTTCGAACTCCTCCCAGGACGTGTAATCGATCTGTCCGGACTCGTCGGCGAGTTCACCCTCGACGATAACCGACTTCTCGTCGTCGTACTGGATCGAGCGCTTGCCACTCGTGAGCACCACCGCGGTCGTGGAGACGTTCGCATCGTCTGTCGATATCTCCGCCAGTTGCTTGGTCGGAATCTCGCCGGTTCCGTCACCTGCGCCGTCGTCCCCGTACTGACGTCTGACGTTTCGCTTGGCTTCCTCGATTGGGACACTGTACTCTACGAGGTTTTCGAGACTGCCTTTGACCTCCTCTTTGTCGAGACCGAGGTCGGAGGCAAGTTCCTCGGCGTGATCGTCGAGTTCCATG
>JAQCMX010000081.1 GCA_028274885.1 Haloarculaceae archaeon | reverse complement strand
GCACACGTACTCGTCGACGACGGCGAGACACGACTGCTCTACACCTCCGATTTCCACACGGACGACCAGCGACTCGTCGCTGCGACGACTGCCCGCCCGGACGCGGATGTTGTGCTCGTCGAGAGCACGTACGCCGACGTCACTCACACCGATCGTCAGGCACTCGAAAGGCGGTTTGTCGAGAGCGTGAGGACGACCCTCTGGGAGGGCGGGACGGTCGTCGTCCCCGTCTTCGCGATCGGGCGGACCCAGGAACTGTTGTTGGTCTGTGCAGCCAACGACATCGACTGTTATCTCGACGGGATGGGAAAGGAGGTGACACGGTCGCTCCGCCAGTACCCCGACTTTCTGCGCGATCCGGAGGCGCTCCGGCGAGCCAAATCCAACGCCCGTTTTGTCACCGGACGGGACGGACAGCGCGAGCGGATCGCCCGGAACAATACCGTCATCCTCACCACAGCAGGTATGTTGAGCGGCGGCCCCGTGGTCTCGTACATCCCCCAGATCCGACAGAGCCCCACCAACAAGATCACACTGACGGGCTATCAGGTAGCGGGAACGCCCGGTCGGGAACTCGTCGAGACCGGCCGGGCGGAGTTCGACGGCCGCGTGATGCCTGTTAGTGCGCAGGTCCAACAGTACGACTTCTCGGCCCACGCGGACGGTGAGGGGCTCAGGGCGTTTCTCGATAGCTACCGGGGTGCACGCGTGCTCGTCAACCACGGCGACGACTGTCCCGGATTCGCAGCCAAACTCCGTGCGGACGGGTTCGACGCCGAGGCGCCAGAACTCGGGCAGTGTCTGACGGTCTGACCTACGTCCCGCGTCGGATTGCCCGGCGGATAAAAACGGGGGCATTATACGCTTGCCCCTACAATATATAGTTGGCATGGGCTTTGGTAGCTACGATGAATCCGAACAGGAGAATCAGGAAGCGGGGGAGATCGAAGACAACGAAGGGGTGTCTGTCCACGAGAACACCCACGATGGGAGTGTCTCCTTCGAGTCCGATGCCTCCCAAGAGGAACTGCTCGACAAACTGGACGACATGAAATAACGCGGTTCCACGCTTTTACTAATCCAGTCCGGACTGCTAGGGACCCTGACCGATGTCCTCGGCGTCTTTCGCACCGTCCGGCAGGTCGATGTCGACAGCCTCGTCGAACGCATCGAAGGTCATCCTCGTCCAGGTCGTGACCTCCTGTCCGTTCGCTTCCATGACGACGTTCATCTCAAAGTACCGGACGTGGGACGTCTCGGTGTCGACGTACTGGGTAAACGTACTCTCAACGATCCTGGTCTCGGGGTCTTGCAACAGGTCACCCTGGGGCCGTTGCTGACCGAGGTTCTCGAAAAACGACGGGTCGATGTCACCGGTTAGAACGAACACCTCGTTGCCCTCGAAACCGGTCTGCCGGACCACCTCGAGGTTTCCGGCGCTCTCGGTCACCGTCTGTTGTTGCTGAAGTTCGTTTTGCTCCCAGAGGTCGACGCCCGATGGATCTTGCCGGATCCACTGGTCACCACGCTGCGTGTAGATCGTCTGGTTGATAATGTACTGGGTCACCTCTTCGTTCCCCCCGACGGGCAGCGAAACCGCGAGTTCCTGGTACAGTCGGTTCTCGTCGAGATCCATCACCCCCTCGCTTCGTGTGGCGGTTTCCTCGTTCCCGTCGACCAATACGGTCGTATTCAGCGTGAACGAGGCCGTGCTCACGTCCTCCATTGCTGTCGATACCTCTGTTCGGAGTTCTTCGGCGGTGACATCGACGCTTTCGTTACCGGGGACTGTGTCGTCTCCGTCGTCGTCCAGTGCTGATAGACAGCCCGCTGACAGGACGGCGAGGGAAAGGAAGGCGATGACCAGCAGCGTAGATCGGTTTGGTGCCATCAACTGTATCTGACAGCGAATTCGTTGTAAAAATCTTGTCTCGACTCGTAGCGATTACTGCACTTTGACGACCAGATCGCAGATACCGCCGTGTAACGGCATGGAACACTCGTGCAACGTCGTTGCGGCCACAGACTCACGATAACCGGTATCAACCGGGACGACCAAAAATAGGAATATATTTCCGCATCTCGGAGCGGCTTTCCCACAGCAGTCACAGTCTTGTCACGCCCGCAGACGGCACAGACCGACCGATATGATGGCTCAGACACGGTAGCGCCACACGAGAGGTATTTGAACACCACTCGTGGCGGAGAGTGCAGCCGGAACGCTGGTATCTCACTCGGTAGGTGCCCACAGGGGCGGACAACGGAGCGAACGGTGTTGTCGAAGATACCGGCATCAGTTGCTTGTAAACGGGAGCTATGGTAGTCTTTACAGGTGCGGACGATATTAAATACGTATACCGTATAAGACCGGTACGGACTGCCAGCGGCGGTTGCGGAGCCCGTCAGACAGTCGAGATACAACAATGACGACAGCATCCGACCCATCACAGGAAGCAGAAGCAGAGGCAGAGCAGGCCAGAGAGCATCTCGAAGACGTCGACGACGGGTGTGGATGCGCCGAGATCTGGGAACACCTCTCCGAGAACCGCGACGAGGCGTGACCACGCGGGAGGCTTTTATCGGTGTCGCCCAATGTACTGTTATGACAGACGAGGGAGGAAAATTCCGTCCGACCGACAGGGAGTCGCCGGTGGGCGATCCGGTGATTCGGGGCGACCCCTCGGTCGCCGGCGAGCGGGCGGCCAAGGCCGTCCAGTTTGACCCAGACGATCCCGAGAGTCTTGCACTCGCAGCCGAGACGGTCCAGGCGTTTTCACAGAACACGGCCGGTGCGGACGACAACGTCTTTATGCTTCGTGGCGCCGCAGCCTGTGCGGCGCTGGTACGGGGTGAGGGATCGTACAAGTCGGCTGCGGCCCGCGCCGGCGAGGGCGTAACTGTTTCGTTTATCCGCAAGTGGGCCCGGGTCCACGACCTGCCCGAATCGATCCGTCGTCACGTCGCACGCGGACGGATCGCCCCGACCGCTGCGAAACACATCGCTCGTGTCTCCGGCCAGGCACGGCTCAAGCTCGCGTGGGCGATTCTCGACCACGAGATGACCGTGCGACAGGTCCGTTCCGTCGCCAGCGAGATCAACAACGGTACATCGGTCAGGGGGGCGCTACTCGACTGCGGACTCGAACTCGGAGAGCTCACGGTGTCGCTCCCGACTGACGTCTACACCGAGTTACACCGTCGTGCATCGCTTCACAACGAGACGCCGGGAAAGATTACGGGGCGTGCGCTTGCAGCGTATTTCAGGCGGGACCAATCGTAAGGTCTTAGCCTGACACACTCTAATGTGTGTATGCGGGCCGGTAGCTCAGCCAGGCAGAGCGTCTGGCTTTTAACCAGATGGTCGGGGGTTCAATTCCCTCCCGGCCCGTTACCGGTATTTTACGCTCTTTTCGACCCCACAACGGCGGTGACAGTGTCTGTGACGGACGGCGAGCGAAAACGGGACAGTTCCAACTCTCCAAGGCTGTTTTGAAACCCGGCGGGAAAGACCTGCAGTACTCACTGTCGGCCCGTTTGGCCGTTTTGTCCACGGCGAGACACCACGGACGGCACGGATGCTCGTACCACAGGGGCCAGCGGCCCAAGGGAGTACAAAACACGCTCTGAAGAGGGTGTGGTGTCGCCCCACAGAGGGTCACCGACCGGAACGGTTATATTAGCAGATGTTCATATTAACAATTACTAAAATGACTGGAGAAACAACCGAAGTCGTGTCACAGGCCGAGCAATCCGGGGAGTCAGACGAGAGTGCGTGCTGTGGCTCTGGCCCCGGCATCAAAGAGGAGACGCTCGTCGCCGATGTCCAGTTGCTCTCCGCGCTGGGGAACAGCACCCGATACGAGCTGGTTCGCCACATCGGCGCCGCGGACGAGGAGGTTTGTGTCTGCGAGCTCGAATCCGCGGTCGGTGTCAGTCAAAGTGCCGTGAGTCAGGCACTCTCGCGGCTCTACGCCGCGGGACTCCTCACACGCCGGAAGGAGGGGTCCTGGCGGTACTACGGGCTGACCGACGCCGCCAGACAACTACTCGACACACTGACAACCGTGAGGGCTGACGATGGGTGAGAGACCGGCCTCGGAGATGTCGTCACCGGATCGTGACCCGGACGAACAGCGCCGTCTCGTCAGGGAGCGTTACGCAGATATCGCCAGCGAGGACGGCCACGACGGCTGTTGTACGGACTCAACCGGGACGGACAGCAAACAACTCGGCTACACGCGGGCGGATACGGAGGCGGTCGCAAGCGGTGCGGACCTCGGCCTCGGCTGTGGAAACCCCAAGGCGATCGCGGATCTCGAACCGGGCGAGACGGTTCTCGATCTGGGCTCGGGTGCCGGCTTCGACTGTTTTCTCGCCGCACCCGAGGTCGGTGAGGCGGGGCAGATCATTGGCGTAGACATGACGCCCGAGATGGTACAGAAAGCCCGGGAAAACGTCGAAAGGAACGATGCGACGAACGTCGAGTTTCGTCTGGGCGAAATCGAGCACCTGCCCGTGGCAGACGCGCACGTCGATGTCGTCATCTCGAACTGCGTTATCAACCTCTCACCGGCGAAGGCCCAGGTGTTCGCGGAAGCGTTCCGCGTGCTCGTTCCCGGCGGTCGACTCGCCGTCTCGGATGTCGTGTTGACCGCGCCGCTACCCGACTCGGTCGAACGGGACCCGGACTCGCTGACGAACTGTGTCTCCGGGGCGTCGACGATTGAGGCGCTCAGGCGGGTGCTCGACAGCGTCGGATTCGTCGACGTTCGCGTCGAACCGAACGATGACAGCGCCGAGTTCATCAGGGAGTGGGACGGCCGGCGCGACCTGAGCGAGTACCTCGTCGCTGCAACTATCGAAGCGCGAAGGCCAACAGCGGAGCAAAACTGATTAGCCTGGCTGATATTGGCCGGGGTGGATGGGTCGGACGGTCGGTGGTTCGAACAACGTCTGGACGTTGGCGGTTATCAGTGCAAGGCTGCTGCTGTCGGAGTTGCTCTTTTTTCATCTCCGCAGTACACCCGACGATCACCGAACGGTCGTTTCCGGCCGGTGTTGCTGTCTACAGCGGACGCAACTGGGAACTGTTCGGGATCCGAAGGTGATTTTCTCGTCCCGACAGCGGCTGTCAGTACGACGGCCACGCCGGTCGCCACTGCCAGGCTCATCGCCGTTGCACTCATTTGTAGTGGGACCGCGACAGTTCTGCTTGGAGGGCTCGCCCAGCCGTTACTGCCGGCACTCACCGCGTTCGTGGTCGGCTACCCGTTCTCACGATGGACAGTGCTCCGACATCGATGGTGATTACGCTCGTCGTCGACGACAACTCGGGACTGCACTGTCTGTCCAGACCTCGTCTCGCCCGTGCTGTTCGGTGCTGCGCTCGACGTTGGAGGCTTCGGGCTCGCAATGGCGGTTCTCAGTATCGGTGCACTGTTCGGCGTCGGGGGTGTCTACCCTCTCCGGTCCCCAGCCGGAACGGCGCTCCAAGCCGGAAGGCAGGCCGGCACCGTGGACTAGCCGTTCGACCGACGACTACGTCTCGACCCATTCGCTCCGGAGTTCGTACCTCGCGACGTCGTCGACATCGACTGCGAGCGTGAACTCGAGCGTGGTCGTCTCGCCGACATCGAGCGGGTTGACCAGTTCGAGTCCCGATTGGTGGAGTCGATTTCCTGAACCATCGGTGAACGTACAGGTGATCCACGGGACACGGCCCTCGGGGGTGATCCGTTCGTTCCCGTCGTTTTCGACAGTCACCTCGACGACAGTTCTGGTTCCGGTGGACGTCGCAATGGTCGAGTGTTCGTGGGAGAGAGTTGTGGGTGTTTCGTTCGAGACGACCGACCCATCGACACTCGATCCGATGCAGCCAGCAGACAACAACCCGAGACCGACGGCGACGCTCCCGAGAACGGTGCGTCGATGCATGCTCTGGCTGGGCTTGCAGTATGTCTAAATGTATGGTCCGGAAAGTCCGGACCACCCGGACAGGCGCGCCGGCTGGGACTGCCGATTACGGTTCTCGTGTCTGAGCGGTCGTTGTCAGTCGCTCGACCAGCGTCCGGAGGTTCGGCACCTCGACGGTGGGTTCGACCGATAGTTCAACGTCGCTGACGTGCTCACGACGGAGAAAAGCCGAGTCGATCCCCGCGCGGTCCGCGGCGACGAGGTCCGTCTCCGAGTCGCCGACATACAGTGCGCACTCGGCGTCGAGATCTGTCAGCGCTCGCTCAACGTACGCCGGCTCCGGTTTCCGTCTGGCTGCGCCGGCGAGTGTCGGTTGACGCCCGTAGGCGGTCTCGAAGGAGGGCAGGTCGTGGTACGCGAGCAGGAACTCGATTGTCGCGTGCTGGTTGTTGCTGACGACGCCGAGCGGACCGTCCAGTCGGTCGAGGGTGGCTACGTCCTCGTAAACTTTCTTCTCTCCCGCTCGGGTGTGGGCCTGCTGGGCGAGACTCGCGGTCAACTCCCGGTAGTGCCAGAGTGCCTCCGGGTCGATGCCGTGTTCGCGGGCGAGGTCGACCGGAACGGTTCCCTCGTCGACGGTCTGCCGGGCGAGCGAGCGGTCGATGGCCACACCGAAGGCTTCGAAGGAGTCGATGACGGCGTCGACGAGTACGTCAGTGTCGGTCGGTTCGACCAGCACGCCGTCGTTGTCGAGGACAACGGCGTCGTATCGGTCAATCACCGGCGGACAGCTCCGCGTTCGGGGGCTCAAGCTCGGCACCGAGGCAGGTCGCAACGTCGCCGACAGATTTCATTTCGAAGACGAAATACTCCGCCGGAGTCGACTCGACGACGGACTCGTACCCGGAAAACGGCTCGTGCTGGTCGGCGGTCCCGTTGTTGTCGTGAAGGTGACAAACCCGGATGCGGTGACCGAACTCCTCGACAAAAGCACGCCAGCCGTAGCCGTTGACCTTGGCGTGGCCAACGTCGAGTGTGACGCTGAGATACTGCGGCGGGACATCGACGCTGTCGATCATCGCGGTGAGGTCCTCCGGCGCGGTCGTGTACCGGTGTTTGCTCCCGTCAGCCGGTTGATTCTCGAGACACAGTGGTACGCCGACAGCATAGGCGTACTCGGCACACTCCGCGAGCGACCGCCGTGCACTCTCGCGGGCCTGCTCGCGCACCCACGCCGGGTACCGGCTGGGAACCGACCCGCCGTGGACGACGACCCCGATTGCACCTGCGGTGGCGGCGTCGTCCAGTGTCCGCTTGACCCGCTCGACGGAGTTTCGGCGGACAGTCTCGTCGTAGCTCCCCGGATTCCAGTCCCTGAACGGGGCGTGATAGCTGACGGTGACGTCGTAGGCGTCAGTCAGTTCCCGGACCTGTTCGGGGTCGGGCGTGTCGGGGTGGCCGGCCAGGTACTCGCGTTTGAGTTCGAGATGGTCGAGGCCGAGGTCGGTGATGTAAGCCACAAACTCCTCGACGGTCACGCCAAAGCGGACATCCATCGCCGCGCCAAGGCGCGGGCCGCTCATTGGACCCCCCCCGCCGTGGGATCCGCACGGTATACCGGTTGCCCGGCGATCACCGCGCGCGTGACCATCGGGGTGGGTTCGGGGTCGACGACGACAAGGTCGGCACGCTTGCCAACCTCGATCCGGCCCCTGTCGGTGAAGCCGACGGCGTCGGCCGGCGCGGCGCTGACACGTCCGACCCGTTCCGGGAGCGGTTCACCGGTGTCGACGAACACCGCGGCAAGCAACGACGGCGGGTGGTAGTCGGCCGCCAGCACGTCGACGACGCCGGCCTCGATCCCGTCGGCGGTTGCGAGGTTGTCCCACTGGCTCTCCCCGCGGACGAGGTTCGGCGCGCCCATTGTCGTCGTCATTCCGGTCTCGGCGGCCCGTCTGGCGGTGTCGAGTGTGATCGGATACTCCGCGATGTCGACGCCTGCCTCCGCGAGCCGCTCGACCTCCCGCGGATTTTCGTCGTCGTGGGACGCCGTCACCACCCCCATCTTGTGGGCACGATCGATGACGCGCTCGACGCGCTCGCGTATCGTCGTCATCGGGATTGACCCTCGTTTCGCAATCAGTTCCTCGGCCTCCTCGGCGGTTCGGTCGTTCGCGTTCTCGTAGTACGACCGGAAGGCCTCGACGTCCCGAAACTGGCCTTTGCCGGGGACGTGGCTCATAACCGAGACGAGATCAGCGTCACCGTTATCCAGGACAGTGAGGACAGCGTCGACACACCGCTTCTGTGTCACCTCACAGCGGGCGTGGATCCGGTGGTCGGCGAGTAGGTCCTCCGCGCACAGGATCGTGTCGGTCATCGCCGCCGCGAGTTCGGGCGAGCGGTTTACGTCCTCGTCGAGTTCGAAGGAGATGGCGTGAAACTTTGTCGTGATACCGGCAGCGACGTTCGCGCGGTCGGCCGAGCCAAGCGCCATCGCAGTATCCATCGGCGCCCCGGATCGGGGCTGGAGATGTTCCTCGATATCGTCGCCATGGAGATCGACCAGCCCCGGTAAAACGAACTTTCCATCGGCGTCGATCACGGCGTCAGCGTCGGCGTCGGCGTCGATCTCCCCGACCCCGGTAATCCGGTCGCCTTCGATCCGAACGCCGCCGTCGACCACAGCATCGGGTGTAACGAGCCGGCCACCGACGATTGCGACGGTCACACCGGCGGTCCGGGTGGTCGAACTCATCCAAGCCCACCCCCGTCATACTCCGCGGCCGGAACGACTGCCCGAACTTGGCCATCGTCCAAGACGACGACGCGGTCGGCGACGGCCTCAACCACGCCGCTGTTGTGAAAGACGCCGACGACGGTCGTACTGTCACCGAGGTAGGAGTCAAGCAGGTCGATCGCGGCTCGTCGCGTCTCGGGGTCGAGTGCGCTTGTCGGCTCGTCGAGCAACAGCAACCCGGGCTTCGGGGCCAGCGCCTGCGCGAGATTCACTCGCTGGCGCTCGCCGCCCGAGAAGGTCGCCGGGTAGGCGTCCCACAGCTCCTCCGGAACACGCAGTGCCGAGAGGAGCTCCCGAGCCCGCTCGCGGGCCCGTGCGACCGGCTGTCCCCCCTCGATCAGCGGCCGGGCGACCACGTCGGCGGCGGGCACTCGCGGGATCTCATCGAGGAACTGGGCGGCGTAGCCGATGGCATCCGCACGGAGGTTCATGACGGTTCGGTCCCCGCAAGACGCCAGGTCGATCTCGCCGTCACCGCCGCGGTAGCGGACGCGGCCGGCCGTTGGGTCGTAGGTCCGGTAGAGACACTTCAGTAGCGAGGACTTGCCGCTGCCGGATTCCCCGACGACCGCGAGAAACTCCCCCTCACGGACGTCGAACGATACATCGTCGAGCCCGACGACCTGCGTGTCGCCGAGCACGTGCATGTCGAAGGTTTTGCTGAGCCCCTCGACTGATAGAACGGTCATATGACTGAGTTGATGAGTGTCTGCGTGTACTCGTGGTGTGGGTCCTCCATGACGCGGTCGGTCAGGCCGGACTCGACGATCCGACCGTGGTGCATCACCAGCGTCCGGTCGGCCAGTAGGCGGACGACCCCGAGGTCGTGGGAGACGACAATCGCGGCGACGCCCTCCTCACGCTGGACGCGCCGGAAGGTATCCAGCACGCGAGCCTGGACACTCACGTCCAGCCCGGTCGTCGGCTCGTCAAGGACGACCAGGTCCGGCTCGGTCGAAAGCGCCCGGGCGATCTGGACCCGCCGCTGCATCCCGCCCGAGTACGTTCCCGTTGGGTCGTCCATCCGGGCGGGTGGAATCTCGGTTTCTTCGAAGAGGTTGCGCACGCGCTCGCGGACATTCTCGTAGGAGCGCCAACCGGCCGCGAGGAGTTTCTCGGCGACGTTGCCGCCGCCGGTCACGTCCAACTCGAGGCCGTCGCGGATGTGCTGGTGGACCAGCGCAATCTCGCCCGTGCGGAGGTCGTGGCGGGTCTGGTAGTCGGCGTCGAGTAGATTCCCGTCGTAGCCGGCGTATCGCACCTCGCCGTCGACTGTGGCCTCGGAGTTGCGGTCAAGCGCCAGCGCCTCCGCCAGGCTCGATTTGCCCGAGCCGGACTCGCCGACGACCCCGAGTACCTCGCCGGCCTCGACATCGATGTCGGCGTCCGCACAGGCGACGATACTCCCACAGCGGTGGCACTGATTCGTGCCGGCCCGGTCGCCGGTACTCTCGACGCACTGTGGACAACCCGGGCCGTACACCACCTCGATCCCCGACGCATCAAGCAGCGTCACACCCAGTCACCCCCGGTCTCGTCGGCCTCCGGTGTCGCGGGACCCCAGTCAACGCCCGACGGGTCAAGGTGGTGATCCTTCGGGAGATCCGGGTTCTCGCGGCGCTTGGCGCAGAAGCTCGCGTCGTTGCAGACGTGGCGCGTCTCGAACGCGCCCTCGGCGTCGTCGGTCCCTCCGGACTCCGAGTCCTCGGAGACAGCCACAAGATAGGTGTCGGTCGAGCCACAGGCGTGACACGCCTGTCCGGGGAAGCGCTCGACGGTGAACATCCGGTCCTCGAAGGCCAGCGGTTCGACCGACGTGTGTGGCGGGACCGCATAGATGCGCGCCTCCCGCCCCGCGGCCAGGATCGTTAGGTGCTTGGAGTCGTCGAGTTTCGGTACGTCCCACCGCGGAATCGGCGAGGGATCCATCAGATACCGTCCCGCGACCATCGTCGGGTACCGGGCCGCAATGTCGATCTCGCCGTACTCAACGACGCTTTCGTAGAGGTGGACCCACATCTTCCCGTAGTTCCCGTGGGCGTGCCGGCGGCGGTTGGCCGCGTCGGAGGGGTCGACCGTCCGGAGTGGATCAGTGATCGGTACCTGCAACACGAGGCGTTGCTCGTCGGTCAGCACCTCCTCGGGGATCCGGTGACGACTCTGGATTATGTCGGCCTCAGTCGTGTCGGTTGTCGTCGCCACGTCAGCGGTGTCTGCGGCCAGCCGGCGGATGTTGGCGGCGTTGACGCTCTCGTCGGCGCCTTGGTCGATTACCTTGAACGTATCAGTCGGCCCCAAAAGCGACAGCGACGCCTGGATGCCGCCGGTCCCCCAGCCCCGGGCCAGCGGCATCGGCCGCGAGGCGTACGGGACCTGGTGGCCGGGGACGGCGACGGCTTTCAGGGTTGCCCGCCGGACCTCCCGTTTCGTGTGCTCGTCGAGGTACGCGTAGTTGTAGCCCGCCAGGCCGTCGCCCTCGACGTCTGCCAGTGCGGCCGCGACTGAGTCGGTCGCGACGGGCGTTCCCTGGCCGGCCGTTCGCTCCCGAGTCTGTTCAGTCATCGCTGTTTACCCCCGCAACCGACCCGCTGGTGTCGTCCGCGTCGGTTCGCCGATTCCCCCTTGACCCGTCGTCGGGCACGTCCTGGCTGTCGCGGATCGACCGGATGCGGTCCAGGATCGACTGAAACGTGACGTAGTGTGGGAGTTTGAGGTGTTCGATGAACCCGAACGAATCCATACCGTCGACCGTGTCGAGGACGAACTCGGCGTTCTCGGCTGGTTCTTCCTCGCTGTCGAGTTGGATCGAGGCGTCAAGGACCGTCATCCCGATGACCTTCCGTTCGTTGCGGCCGAAGGTCAACCCGTATCCGAAGGCAAACTGCGGGTCCTCGCGTTTCTCGTAAACCGGCACTACCGCCTCGGACTCGGTCACGTCGGTGTGCGTGACCGTCACCGCCTCGCCGGTGTAGGGGTGTTCGATCCGGACGGGTAGCCGACCGACGCGGACTTCCGCGAGCGTCGGATGGACCTGACCGTAGCCACGCAGCGCGGAGTACCCGAGCGCGGTCACGGCACCGGTCTCGCCGCGAGCGAGGGCCTGGAGCACCGCGTCCCGGTCGGGCGGGTGCGTCACCGACTCTCTGGTAGTGTCGATCGGCTCCCCGAAATCAGGTTCATCGGGTTCGTACAACAACCCTTCCTCCCGGAGCAACTCCGTGACGGTGGTCAGTTGCTCCGGGTCGCCCTTGTCGTCGAGGTCCCACTCGCCGGTGGGGTTGGTCGCATCGCCGTCGACGAGGTCGAAATCCAGTAGCCGCTGCGTGTAGTCTTTGGTCGCGCCCAGGATCTGTCCGCCCGGCACGTCCTTGAACGCTGGCGAGACGCGCCTGCGTGCGAGCATCTCGCCGGGCTTGACGATGGGCGTCTCGTCGAACCGTTCCAGCGTCGAGCGGTACGCTCGAAGCAGGAAGGTGGCCTCGACGGTGTCACCCTGTGCCTGCTTGGCTGCCAGGGCGGCCAGCCGCGGCGCATATAGCCCGCTCTCACTCATCACCCGGTCGGTGAGCCGACCGAGATGGTCGTCTAGTTGATCGACGCCGAGTGACTCCGAGTCGCCACTGACGCGCCGTTTCTCGAACAGTTGCTCGGCGCGCTCGATGATCTCCTCCCCGGCGGTGACCGCGACGTACCCCATTAAGCTCCCTCCACCGTCGCCGACCGCGGGACGGCTGCCAGACGATCCCCGGCCGCGAAGACGGCATCGACGCCGCGCGGATAGCCGGACTGTGCATCGGCAAGCGCAGACAGCGCCTCCCCGGGAAGTGACACCGACAGGACCGTCGAGCCATCGACGCCAGGACCCGACAGCCCCAGTGTCGTCGCGCCGGCGTCGTCGGCGGTGATCGACTCGACGGAGTAGACGAGGGTTGCCCCCTCGCTGGGCTCAACGAGCGACCCGCGCTTGCACTCCCGAACGTCCACGTCGGTGTGTTGGCGCACGTGGACGACATCGGCGTCTGCCGGACCGGCGGGGTCGAACCGACCCTGCCCTGAGAGGGCGTCCTGTAGCGCCCCGTCGGCCGTTGCGAGCGTGACCTCGTGGTCGACGAGGGTGGCGATGACGGCGTGGTCGGCGGGCGATGGGGCCGTGTGGACGGTCCCGGGCCGGCTCATCGCCGCCAGGAGAGCGTCGAACGTCCGGCGCGTGTCGTGGACCGGATCGATGCCGAGCGCTCTCACTGCTGGTCCTCCATTGTCTCGAACTCGACGGCTGTGTGCTTGCTCTCGGCCCAGCGCTGCCGGCGCGAAACGCGTCGCCGAGCTTCCAGGTCTTCGAACGCCTCGACGATAGCCGGCGTCAGTTCGTGCCCGGCAGCCACGGCTGCGTCGACGATGGCTCCCGAAAGGGCCGCTCGCTCCGCCTTGCCTGGAACCATCGCGAACCCGCGCACCTCCGAGAGCGTCACCTCGGCTGGGGTGACGAGTACCTCACCGAGATTGAACGGCCGACGTTCGACGGGTTCCCGGACCCGCTGCATCAGCAGCTTGGGCCGTGGCTCCTGTCGGACCGACAGCGGCGGGTCGCCCTCGAGCACTTCGTTTGCCATCCTGGCAAGTGTCGCCTCCTCGCTTGCGGCGATCAGTTCGAATCGATCGGCTCTGTCGTGGGGATCAACCATACACTTGATCGAAACACGCCACAACGACCGCATAAGGATTCGCTCGGTACTCTCTGTGTACCGTTCGACATCGGTGCCGAACCCATCGACTGTCACACAGCGTACAGACGAGTCCGGACTCTGTTTCCAGATCGGCGGAACAGTCCGGACCAAGCGCGAGGCGCTACAGAGGCTTTAGACTCTCCCCACTGAACAGTTATTTGATCGGTTTTCCAGGTTCCAGGTGATGTCAGACAGATCTGAGGACGCTCGATCCGACGTATCGGTATCGACAGACGGCCAGACAGGGTCAGTCAGTCGGCGAAGATTCATCGCAAGCAGCGCAGCGACCGCGGCCACCGCAGCACTCGCAGGCTGTGGCGGCGGCGGTGGCTCAGGTGACGCAGAATCCATCACAATGCTGTTGACGCCGGGGACACCGGCGGACGCGAGACGACGGTACAAACCTGTCCAGAACCTGATCAATGGAGAGGTAGACGGCGTGGACGTCGAAATGCAGGTTCCAACCGACTACTCGGCGATTCGCCCGGCACTGGAAAGCGAACAGGCCGAAATCGGAATGGACGACGTGACGTTGCTGTCGAAGCCGAGTCTCATGGACGTCTACGGGACGACCGTGACAGGCGGCTCCGCATTTTACTTTTCGATGATGCTTGTTCAGCCGGATTCGGAGATCGACGAACGGACTGACGTGGAAGGGAGAACGTGGGCGTTTGCCGATCGTCTCTCGACCAGCGGCTCGATTTTCGCACTCTACACACTGCAAGAGGCCGGACTCGACATCGGCGAAGCGCCAAAGGGGGACCCGGTCGATTTCAATGGGAGTTGGACAGACCACGACCAGGCGCTCCAGCGACTCGCAAACGGCGAGGCCAACGGCGCGACCACGTGGGGTGGCAACGGGATCCCACATCTGCCGGAGGGCACTGAGGTTCCCGACCGCGTCGAGGAGAAGAGTTCGTTTCTGGACACGATGGGCACCGAATCGCCACAGTTCAAGCCGATCTGGTGGTCGTTTCCCATCCCGAAACAACCGATGTACGCCCGTACGTCGTGGGAATCCGACAAGAAATCGGAGATTGGCGAGGCACTCCGGAACTCGGACCAAGATATGATCGAACAGTACTACCCGGAGGATTACGACGAGGAGGAACTGCCGTTCTCGACGTTGCGTGATACCTCACTTGAGGACTACCAACCGGTCATCGAACGGATGAACACCGTCGGTATCGACCCCTCGGCGTAATCGCCTCGCAGGAGAATACAGCTATGAGTACACTCAAAGTTGAGAACGTATCGAAGTACTACGGTGACGTGACCGCTCTCGAAGACATCTCCTTCGAGATCGAAGACGAGTTCGTCGTTTTGCTGGGCAGGTCCGGAGCCGGCAAGTCGACGCTGTTGCGGTGTGTGAACGGACTGACCGGGCCGACGGAGGGGGCGATCTACCTCAACGATGAGGAAGTCACCGGCTCGCGGGCGGACATCGGGATGATCTTCCAGCAGCACAACCTCGTCGAGGGCGTCTCGGCGTATCTAAACTCCCTGACAGGTTCGCTCAGTCGAGTCTCGATGCTCCGGAGTGCGCTACAGTGGCAGTCCCACGAGGACAAACTCCGGGCGCTGGAAGCGCTCGAAACGGTCGGTCTGCTAGAAGAGGGCCACCAGAAGGTCGCACAGATGTCCGGCGGTCAACAGCAACGGGTCGGGATCGCCCGCGCGCTCGTCCAAGACCCACAGCTGTTGTTGGCCGACGAACCGGTCGCAAGCCTCGACCCCTCCAGTGCCGAGACGGTAATGCAGTACCTCCGTAAGGCCGCAATGGAACACGACGTGACCGCGCTCGTGAGCCTCCATCAGGTGAACGTCGCCGCCCACTTCGGCGATCGGTTTATTGGACTGCGTGACGGACAGAAGCTGTTCGACGTCGGGCGCGGGGAACTCACCCCGGGGTTGATCGACGACCTCTACGGCAGCGTCGAAACCGTCAGCCTCGCGACGCAAGCAAGCACAAAAGGCAACGGGGTGGCCGCGAACGGGCAGGACGACGAAGCGGAACCCACCGACGTCGAGCAGGAGATCGAAGCATGAGCACGCCACCCTCGAAGGGCAACACGCTCGCGGCCTACTTTGGCTACGCCGAACTCGGCGACTCGCCGGCCGAACAGAAGCTCCAAGATATGAAACGCCGCAAGACAAAGCGGCGACTCTGGACGCTCGGCGGACTCGTCTTCACATTTGCATTGTTCTATAGCAGTCTCCGCATCATCGAGTTCAATCTCGCCGAACTGGTCGGCCAACTCGACCAGTTCCAGGAGGCACTGGCGGCGTACTTCCCGCCGACGACGTACTTCGGTGTTCCGTTCGTCGACCTGGGTGCATACTGGAGTTTTATCATGGAGGAGAATCTCATCCTTGCGATCGAAGGTGGCCAGATCGTCTGGGGGGCAACGTTCGTCACGATGTCCGTCGCCTTCGCCGGGACGGTACTCGGTCTGCCGCTGGCGCTTTTTTTCGGCGTGATGTCGAGTGAGCGAGTGATTCCGTACCCGTTCAATTTCCTTTTCCGCGGGACGATGAGTCTCATCCGCGCGATTCCGGGGCTAGTGTGGTTTCTGATTCTGATCCCACTGGCTGGTGTCACGCCGTTTACCGGCGCCTTAGCGATCATGGTCGACACCACCGGATATCTCGGACGACTGTTTACCGACGAACTCGAAGAGATCGAGGACGGCCCCATCGAGGGGATCCGATCGACCGGCGCGAGCAGTTCACAGATCGTCACCTTCGGCATGCTGAGTCAGGTGTTCCGACAGTTTATCGCCTGGATCGCCTTCGATCTCGAGCACAACGTCAGGGCAGCAATCGGACTCGGTATCATCGGTGCCGGCGGGCTTGGTCTCGAACTGTACATCCAGCGACAAACGTTCAATTACACGGAGATGATGGCCTGTATCATCCTCATTTTCCTGCTGGCTGCCTCGGTCGAACTGGCCAGCCAGCGCGTCCGGTCGGCACTGCGCGAGGACGACACCGTCGAGCGGTCGGGCGTGATCGAATCGCTCGCCACCGCTCCCAAAAAGATCATCGCCTCGACGATGGGGCGGCGCTGAGCGTGTTCCACTACGACGACCACGGACCCGACCGAGCCCGGACGCTCGGTCCGGAACCGACGCTGCACGAACCCGTTTCGATCACCGACAGCAAGCTTGGTGCGTGGACCGAACTCCACCCCCACACGCGGGTGAGCGAGTCGACAGTTGGCGATTACACGTACCTGATGGAACGGGTACAGCTGGATTACACCACCGTCGGGACGTTCGGGAGCGTCGCTGCCGCCGCCAGACTCGGGGCGACGAACCACCCCATCGATCGCCCGACGGCCCACCACTTCAGCTACCGGGCACAGCAGTACGGCTTAGGTGATGACGACGAATCCGTCTTCGAGTGGCGTGCCGACCAACCCGTGGCAGTTGGCCACGACGTATGGATCGGTCACGGGGCGATCGTCTTGCCGGGTGTCACAGTCGGCAACGGCGCGGTCGTCGGTGCGGGTGCTGTCGTAACCGACGACGTGTCTCCGTACACCGTCGTCGGTGGGAACCCAGCCGAGCCGATCCGGCGCCGGTTCTCGGCGTCGGTTGCAAGACGGATCGAAGCGACCGAATGGTGGGACTGGGATCACGATACCCTCGCCGAACGGCTCGACACGTTCCGTGACCTGGAGACCTTTCTCGACCGGTACGCACCCGAAACCCCGACGACAGGGTGAGACAATCGTACTGTCTTCGGGCCGAGATCACAGTATGAGTATTTCACGGGCTGAAACGCCGATGCTGTCGAGTCGTAGCGGGTAAGAGTCACGAACGACCGACGGGCAAAGGCGCCGGAGCTACAGTTCGACGTGGTCGGGAGCAACACCGGTATGAAGGGAGACTGCCAGTTCGGCGGCGTCGACCCAGTAGTAGATCGCCCGTTCGAGCGCGCGGGTAACCGAGACGAGATTACCGTACATGTCGGGGTCGTAGGCCGTCACCAGTTCGAACAGTTCGTCGAGGTCCCGGTGGACGGTCTCCTCTTCCTCGCGGAGGTGTTCGTGAACGCCGGGTTCGCAGTCGAAGGTGATCCGCACAAAGTACTCGTTGATCCGGGCCCCGGATTCGAAGATGTCACCCAGCCGTTCACCCACGACGCCGGTTGCACTCATCCCCTCCCGGTCGACGACGTCGGCGATGAAGCAGGCCCTGTCCCCGACAATTTCGAGATTCGTCGCGATGGTGGAAAGATCGGCTGCAACCCGGTTTCCAGGCCAATCCGTCGTTAGCGTGTAGGATTTGAGTTCGGACAGAACCGCCGAGTAGCGCTCGTTGGTCAGCGACTCCAGTGTGTCCGCAGACTGGTCGACCGGCTCACCCATGACCGCCGCGCGGGCGGCATCGTACTGCTGTGTGGTCACCGACTCCAGTCGTTCGAGTAGCTCAAGCACGGCCGTCCCCCGGTCGTCGGCCCCGTCTGCTAGCGCGTACAGTTCCGAGACGCGCTCGGCGTTGTCGTACAGCGCCGCGTTATCGACGACGTAACTTTTTTTAATCGTGCCAGTAGCCTTGAGATCCTGCAGGAGCTCCGAGAGATACTGTTCGGAGAGGCCGACCGTCCGTGCGAGCTCCGACTTCGTCTCGGGAACGGTCCTGTCGATCGCCTCGACGAGCTGTGCCCGTGTCGCATCCCGTCCGTGTTGACCCGCAGTCAGCGAGCGCTGCCAGGTTCGGTTGGACATAGCTGTACGTCCGGTCACCGGGTATTAGCAGTACTGCACAGATTGTCCGGACCGGTATGTACAGGGGTGAGAGCAACCACCGAGTCCCGGAACGAACCACCACTCGAAACGTTATGTACAGATACACTCGGGTACATACTGGAACAGACCGTTCATATAAAATAATACTGTATACCGGTCCGTCGCGGTCGGTATATGGAAACACGAAAGGTTCAGCTGTCCGGCGGAACCACCTACACCGTGTCCCTCCCGAAGTCCTGGGCACGAGAGCACGGTATCGAGGCGGGTTCGACGCTCACCCTGTACCCCAACGGCGATGGCTCGTTGCTGATCGAAACGCGGACAGACCGGTCGACCGAGACACAGACCGCGACGGTCGACATCCCGACCGATTCGGATTACGCTGTCAGACAGCGCATCCGGGCGTTCCACGCGGTCGGATTCGACGAACTGACGCTTTTTGACAAGACAGCTCACCCGGCCGAACGGCGGGAGACGATAGAAGAGACCGTCAGGGGACTCTCGGGCTTCGAGATGCTAGAAGCCGGGGAGACCAGAATCCGACTGACGAATCTCATCGACGCCGACAACGTCGATGTCCGCAAGTCCGCACTCCGGCTTCGCCTCGTGATCCTCGGGATGCACCGCGACGCAGTGACGGCAGTGCTGGACAGCAACGAGACGCTTGCCAGGCGGGTGATCGACCGCGAAAGCGAGGCCGACAAGCTGTTCGCAATGGTTACCCGACACTTCAGGCGGGCGCTTACCGATCTCCACGAGGTCGAGAAACTCGAGGCCAGCCGCGACGAACTGTTCGAGTACTACTACGTGAGTCGGCAGTTCGAGCGGATTGCCGACCACGCCGAGAAGATCGCACGGTTTGCGCTCGACCCCGACGCAACTGTCCCTGCCCACATCGAAGGCGACATCGAGACGCTCGCATCGCGTTCCAGGCGGGTGATCGACACCGCTGCCGATGTGGTCCTCGCCGACGCCGGCGTCGAGGGCGCGCTCAACGCCCTTACGACGCGAGACGAACTGAGAACGGGGATCGGGGAGTTAGACGAGCAGTTGTACGAGCACGAAAACACCGCAGAGGCCTATATCGTGGGGCTCATCCTCGACAGCATCCGCCGGACCGCCGAATACGGCGCAAACGTCGCAGAAATCGGGGTCGAGCAGGTCGCACGGAACGCCGCCGACACCGGATAGCCCCGGCCCGTCACGCAACAGTTCGGGCCACTCCGGTGGCCGCGGTGTGCCCCCCGGCGACGGTGTCCACGCCTGTTATCAGTTCGGCGAACGAGTGACATCGGGTTCGTATTCCTCTCCAAACCTCTCGAGAGAAGCGCTCTCGACTGGCCCCTCCCGGAGGGTCAGTGGTGAAATACTCGCCTCGTTTTGTCCGACGGCGTGGCGATCCGTCCCGACCCTGTGGTCCACCCCGTTCCCGTTCCGTAACTGCTCGAAGTAGGTGTGGCTAAATCTGAAACAGTTTTCGGACGGATCGATATCTGCGGTAATATTGTTCGAGTCCGAGGGCTCGGCGATGACGACTCGATCGGGGACGGAAGACGGCACCAGCGTATTCAGGTAATCGACGTCGTCGAACAGATCGGTGCGCAGCGCAAACTGAACGAGTTGGCTGACGAAGTCCGATTCGACCGCAAAGTCGCCGCGATCGAGTTCGACATTCGTACTGGAGACGGCAATGCCGGGAACACCGCGGTGTGCGGCTTCCGCTGCCGCGGAGACCGTGCCCGATCGGCCGAACACGCTCAGTCCGACGTTTGGACCGGGGTTGCATCCGGAGACGACGACATCCGGGTCGATATCCAGAGCCGATACGCCGGCAACGACACAGTCAGCAGGGGTACCGACCACCTCGTACCCAAGTTCGTGGGAACGGAACGGGACCTCCCACGAGTACTCGGGTGGGCCGAACTCGATCGAATCGGTACCATCGCCGAAGGTAAGCGGAGTTGACCGGCCCATGGAGAGGACACGCCCGATACCGCTGTTGTCTGTCGCCGGAGCAACGGTGGTAACGTCCCCGATGTCGGTCAGTCGTTCGTACACCGCCTCGAGACCGGAGGCGTCGATACCATCGTCGTTCGTGAGGAGTATTCTCGGAACGTTTTGTTCCATCATCGGATATACCGAGACGGCGATGTATGAACGATTACAATCTTTTTTATGTACGGCCGTGCGTGACTATTTTTATCACCGTACCATGTCGCCGGCGGCGACAGCGTTTGCGACGAAGTCACGGCCGGGTGGATACTACGGGAACGAGTTCCAGATCCGCGGCTGGTTTGGCCGCTGTTCCTCACGGAACAACGGGGCCTGGGTATGAGATCCGGCGTTGTGGCTACCCG